>CAXAGK010000203.1:0-6872 GCA_963968305.1 uncultured Rickettsiales bacterium
CGAAAGGCCGCGGCGGCGCGAATGCGACGGTCGCTTTCCGATTGGAGCCAAGCGATACCGGCTCCAAGGTCCTGATCGAGACCGACCTGACCTTGTCCGGCTCCGTCGCCCAGTACGGACGCGGTGTCGGTATGATCCAATCCGTGGCATCACAGCTTATCGGCCAATTCGCGAAAGCGCTGGAAGAGGAGATTGCGACGGATAAGTCGACTGGAGAGGTCGCCGAAACTGAAGTGACGCCGGCAACAGAAGAAGCAGCTCCTCCCGCTGCTTCGGAACCGCAAGCTATCTCGGGGTTTTCCCTATTCTTCGCGGCGCTGGCTGGTTGGTTCAAAGGATTGTTCGGGAAATAACACACTCGGTTGTTCCCGCGTAGGCGGGAATCCAGTCCGGTCGTGCAAATTCTGGATTCCTGCCTTCGCGGGAATGACAAAATGAGGGGGCTATACGCCCGCGCCCTGTATCGCCTTCCACACCGCGAAGGGCGTCGCGGGCATCTCGATATGGCGCACACCTAGCGGCTGCAATGCATCGACAATGGCGTTGATTACCGCAGCCGGGGCGCCGGTGGGGCCTGCCTCGCCGACAGATTTCACGCCGGTCGGCGTGCTCAAACAGGGTATTTCCAGGATTTCCGTCGAAAATGACGGCAGATCGTCGGCGCGCGGCATCGCGCAATCCATGAAGGAGCCGGTCAGCAATTGCCCCGACTCTGGATCCTTCACGCTCCACTCCAACAATGCCTGTCCCACACCTTGCGCCACGCCGCCGACCAATTGCCCTTCCACAACCATCGGATTGAGGGCGCGGCCCACGTCCTGGGCCATCACGTAGCTCTCCAGGGTGACCGCACCGGTCTCAGGGTCCACCTCGACTTCCACGATATGGCAGCCGTTCGGGTATGTCGGCGCGGTCGGATCATAGATATTCTCCACCTCCAGGCCCCGATCCGCGGGTGCACCACTTTCAACGGCCCGCGCGGCGACCTCATACAGCCCAACAGCGCGGTCGGTACCCGTCACGGTATAGGTTGCGTTTTCGTAATTAATGTCAGTTTCCGAGGCTTCCAGCATTTCCGCCGCAATTTCACGACCCTTTTCGATCAACTCCCCGGCCGCCAAGACCAAGGCGCTGCCGCAGACCGTCATCGAGCGCGACGCCCCCGTTCCCATGCCCCAGGGCGTCTCGTTACTATCTCCTTGCACGATTTCGATATTGTTCATATCGATATCGAGACAATCCGCCAGCATCTGCGCATAAACCGTCTCATGGGATTGCCCATTCGACATGGTGCCGATGCGGATAACGATGCGCCCATCCGGCAGGCAAGACACCACCGCGCGGTCGCCAATCCCGGCTCCACAGGCCTCCAGCAAATTGCAATAACCGAGCCCCCGGAGACGTCCTCGGGCTTCGCTTTCGGCTTTTCGAGCGGCGAACCCGCCGATTTCAGCCATCTTCTCCGCTGTATCCATAATTTCGGCGAAATCGCCGCTATCGAGGGTCGTTCCGATAGCGGTTTTATAAGGCATCGCCGAAGCAGGCACGAGGTTTCGGCGGCGAATCTCAGCGGGCGCGATATCCAACTCCTGCGCGGCCATGTCAAGCAACCGCTCCAGGACAAACGTCACTTCCGGCGCTCCCGCTCCCCGATAGGGGCATGTGGGCATATTATGAGTGTGGATCGCCCGGATATCGTAGTCGACGGCAGGAAAATGATAGACGCTGGTGCCCATGGTACGCCACATATTCGGCGCGGTGGATCCGCGCGGCCCGAGATACGCGCCGAGATCGGCCAGGGCCTGCACCCGGTACCCCTGTATCCAACCCTCCGCATCAAACGCCATCTCCGCATCCGCCGACTGGCCGCGGCCTTGATAGTCGGCCAAGAACACCTCACTCCGGCTCGCCAACCAGCGCACAGGCCGGTTTAGCTTTTTTGCGGCCCATAGGACCAAAGCTTGTTCCGGATAGAGCGGGTTCTTCGCACCGAAACCACCACCCACATCCTTCACGACCGCGCGCACACGGTCTTCCGGCAGATGGAATATGTCGCGCGCCAACGCCCGCGCCACGGTTTGCGGCTTACCTGCCGCCGCATGCAAGGTATAGCGCGCCTCGACTGTATCCCAGAGTCCGATATACCCTCGTGTTTCCAGTGGGTTCTGAACCAATCTTCCATTTTCAGATGAAAGTTGGAATACATGCGCCGCACCCTCGATGGCCCGCGCTGTCGCGTCCGCATCGCCAACTCGAAAGCCAAAACACTCGTTACCGGGCGATTGCGCCCATAGTTGTTGCGAATTCGGAACAAATGCGTCACGGACTTCCATCAGCGCATCGAGAGGCTCATAGTCAACGGCTACAGCTTCCGCCCCATCGAGAGCCTGTGCGGCCGTCTCCGCGACGACGATGGCGAGTGCTTGGCCGAGATAGAGCGCGGTCCCGTGCGCCAAGACCGGCTGCGGCTGTCCGATCGAGGGATCGCCCGACGGTGGTTCGGTCGCCACGCCGGGGGGGCGGCGCTCCCACGGCAACCCACCGAGGCCGTCCGCCACCGCATCCGCGCCGGTCCAAACGCCGAGCACGCCCGGCAACGCCAAGGCGGCAGAGGTTTCAATTCCAAGAATGCGTACGTGGGGATAAAGCGAACGCACGACCGCCATATGGGTCATGCCGTCAAAGGATAGATCGGCGATGTATTGCCCTTGGCCCGTCAGCAAGCGGGCATCTTCGACCCGGCGAATGGGTTTGCCGACGAAACCGTCGACTTTTGTTGCAAAACCGGAAAGGTTTTCCACCATACCCGAATCCCTATCCGTCATTCCCGCAAAGGCGGGAATCCAGTCCAGTCGCACGAAAGTCTGGATTCACGCCTTTGCGGGAATGACGGTGGAGGTGATGAAATCACAACGGTGCGCCTAACCTTTACCCTCAGGGACCCCGCCATGGGCTTCGGACCAGGCCTTGGGATCGTTGAAGTATTTCTCGACCTCGCCGAGCGTTGCGGTATCGAACAGATTTTCCTCCTTGGCGACCCGCAGCACATCCCACCAGGTCGCCAGATGATGCATGGTCACCCCGGCCTCCTTCAGGATTTCCGGGCCATCCGGGAATATATCGTAGTAGAAAATCACGAAAACATGGTCGACGCTGGCGCCCGCGTCACGCAGCGCATTGCAGAAATTCACCTTGCTGCGGCCGTCTGTCGTCATGTCCTCGACCAATAGGATACGCTGGCCTTCCTCGACCACCCCTTCGATCTGCGCGTTACGCCCGAAGCCTTTGGGCTGTTTGCGCACATATTGCATCGGCAGCATCATGCGCTCGGCGATCCAAGCGGCGAAGGGAATGCCGGCCGTCTCACCGCCGGCGACCGCGTCGAACCGCTCGAACCCGGCGTTCTTCAGGATTTTCGAGACGCCGAACTCCATCAGGGTTTCGCGCACTCGAGGGAAGGAAATCAGGCGGCGGCAATCGAGGTAGACCGGGCTCGCCCAGCCGGAGGTGAGAGTGAACGGGTTGTCGGCGTTGAAGTTTACCGCCCCCACTTCGACCAGCATTTTTGCGGTCACATCCGCCATCGTCCGTTCGTCGGGAAAAGCGCCTCGCATCGCCATGGACGGTTCCTCTCGTTCTGTCCTTAATCCGTCCTCAGCCTATAGGCCGATTCGGCCCCGCTCGCCAAGGCCTCACCGCCAAAACCGCTTATACCTTGGCAAGCTCGAAGGTCGATGGCGCGAACAGGTCTTCCGCCGTAAGCAGCCTGGCCGTCAGCCCCTGATCGAAGGAATAGCGGCACATGGCCTCGATCTCGGCGGCATTCGCCTTCACACCATATGGCCAGTAATCGTCACCCATCAGCGCCTTCGCCGCCTCAAATTCGTCGACCGGCCACGGCAATGTGGTGAACAAATGCCCGACCTTCGCCAGGTTCAGATAACAAACCTGCTTCGCGTCGATGAAGGCATTCAGCACGTTGACCGGCAACCACGGATGCTGCTCGACGAGGCTGCGGCGGATGCCGACGATATGCATGATCGGGAACAGCCCGAATTTCTTGTAATAGGCCTCCTCCGCGCTGCGGTAGTCGGGGAAGAGGCGATCAACCTTATCGTTCCGCCCGAAGCACGAGGGCGCGCGCGCACTCATCATCGCGTCGATCTCGCCGGTATCCAACATCTCCGAGAGTGTGCGATCACGAGGGATCGTCTCCAGATGCACCCCATCAGGCAGCACCAGATTAAGGTTCGGAATTTTCCCTCCTTCCTCGAGCCCGCCATCCCGCCAGCTCACGTCGCTCGGGAGGACGCCGTATTCGTCCTCCAACATACCGCGCACCCAAAGCGCCGCCGTCATCTGGTATTCCGGCACACCCACGACCTTGCCCTTCAAATCCTCCGGCCGCTCAATCCCCTTATCGGTGCGGATATAGACCGAGGAATGCCGAAACATCCGCGAGAGAAACGCCGGTATTCCAACATAGGGGCTGCCGTCCTTGGACACCTGATTCATATAACTCGACATGGATAGCTCGGTGATGTCGAACTCCTGGAACTTAAAGGCCCGGTGGAACGCTTCTTCAGGCGACATCGCCGTCGGCACGATATCGCAGCCAGAAACTCGAACCTTCTCCTCAAAGATCGCCCGCGTACGGTCGTAATCGACACAAGAAAGACTGAGCGTGAGACGGGCCATGCCGAGGTACTCCGGGGTAGTGGCGGTGCTGGGGAGGGATTTAGGTCTGCCATGGATTGCGGACAGGTTGCCTAGCTTTATTCCCTGTCACTGGATATCAAGTTTCAGGAGTCACATGCCGATACGATCGGTCACTCTCCGATGGCGTTAATCATCCAGTACGTGGGCGGCAAACCCAGCCCCCACCTCAGTATAGATGTTGAACACGGTGTTCACGCCGGCTTCCATTAACGCGTCCGCTTCGTCCTGGAATTTCGCCGTTGCCGCCACTTTGCCGGTAAAGCCTGCCCTCTTGAGCTGCGCCAAGACCGCGAGGTCAGTGTTCAAGTTCGGTAGGGCGAGCATGACAAGCTCGATCGTGTGGGTCGCCTGCATCCGGTCCCAGAAGTCGGCATCGCCCGGGTCGCCGACCAGCACATTGCGGCCCGTATCACGTTGATTGCGAACGGTCCGGGGATCGATGTCGACGCCGACGACGGCCTTTCCATATACTTCGCGCATCCGGTCGTAGGTTCCGGTGCCGATCCCGCCCATGCCGATGATTGCGACCTTCGCCCCTTGGATATCGAAGGGTTGGTCATCCGGCAATCGTTCCGCGCGTTGCAGGCGCGTCCAGAACGCTCTTCGCGTCGAATAGATTACGGGGGTTAACGCGTTCAAACAGGCCGCCACAGCGAAGGAAAGCGACATCGCGATTGCGAGCACGATCAGCCACTCGGTCCCGAGCCAGCCGTTCGCCACACCGATCGCGGCGACGATGAGCCCGAATTCGCTGAAATTGGTCAGATTTAGCGACGCATAGAACGTCGTGCGGGCGCGCAATTTGAATGCCGCCAGCAAGCTGAAGAAGAGTGCCGATTTGAGCAGCATGAGCGGCGTGATCAGTGCGGCGACCAAGAGCGTCCCGACACTCGGTGGGCCGGAGAGGCCGATCGACAGGAAGAACCCCAAAAGGCACAGATCCTTAAAGCCGAGCATGTTCTTCGACAACTCGTCCGCCTTGACGTGACTGGCCATCATGACGCCTACGACCAGCGCGCCGAGGTCCCCCTTCAGGCCCACGAGCTCGAAGATTTCGGCCCCGCCGAGCGCCAGTAGAAATCCATAGAGCACCAATAGCTCGCCGTGGCCGATTCGCAGCAGGATCATATGCAGCACGGGACGCAACGGCAGGAGCAGGATGATGGAGAGCGCCCAGAGCGACGGAACTTTCCCGACCGAGATCGCCAAAAAGACGACCGCCGCCAAGTCCTGCATGATCAGGATGCCGATAGCGATCCGTCCATGCAGGGAGGCCATCTCGCCTCTCTCCTCCAAGTTCTTAACTGCGAAGACCGTGCTCGAAAAACTGAGGCCGAAGGCAATCAGCATGGATTGCCCGAAGTCGAGCCCAGCGACAAAGGTTGCCCCCAACAGCGCCAATCCGTATATCGCGCAACCGAAGAGCGCGACGACGACGCACATGTGAATGCCCGCAACCGCCCAGACCTGCGGTCGGCCGAGCGTTGCCAGGTTCAGCTTCAGCCCAACGATGAACAGCAACAGCGTAATACCGAGATCCGATAGTTTCTCAAGTGTCTCACCACCCTCAATGCCTTGCGCATTCAGCAAAAATCCGGCCGCGAGGAACCCTACCAGCGGCGGCAGTCCAACCACGCGGCAGAGCAACCCCAAGACGAACGCCACGGCGATCCAAACGACGTCACCTAATGCTATGGCGATCCATTCAAAATCCATGGCCCAATGACACCCATTTCAAGGGCGGAATCAAGGTTGGGAGATAAAAACTCGGAAATAAAAATCGAGAGGAAAAGTGCATTCGGGCGAAAACCTCGATCGTGAAGAGCAAAATTGAGTGTTTGGGCGGGTTGAGAGAAGATGGACCGCAACCCGTTCGGCAATTTCGAGGAATACACCATGACCGAAAAGCCCAGCCAATACATCTCGCGCGGTTCGGAGACCCGGACCATCAGCGTCAAGTCGATCGAGGGGAAGGCGACTTATGGCGGCGAATTGCGGGCAAAACCGCTGATCATGGGCGAGCATATGACGTTCTTGGAGATTCAGTACACCAAAGGAGTGGGCGCGCCGCTGCACATCCATGCTCACGAATCCCTCGTCTATGTGGTGCGCGGCAAGATCAAGACGACTATTGGCGACGAGGACTTCATCCT
>CAXAGK010000204.1:0-6858 GCA_963968305.1 uncultured Rickettsiales bacterium
GTATAGAGCCTGGTATGACGGAGACCCGCTTCACCGAGGTTCGCTATCGGGAAGACGCTGACAAAACGGCAGCGCATTACGATGGCTTGGTACCGCTGTCGGGTGACGATTTGGCGGATGTGATTTTCTACACGACCATGCTGCCCGCACATGTGAATATCAATACACTGCAAGTGACGCCGATCAGCATGGCGCCCGCAGGCTACGCGATGCATCGGGAATAGGAGGTGTGAGATGGCTAGAAAAATTAGACCGCTTCATGGTTTATTCGGCGCGGAAGTCGTCGGGGTCGACGCGACGAAGCCACTAAGTGCTGAGGAGTTTGCCCCGATCAGCGAGGCGTTCGAGGCTCACTCAGTGCTTTTGTTCCGGGGGCCGGTATTGTCGGATGAGCAGCAGATCGCGCTGAGCGAACATTTCGGACAAGTGCAGGTCGCGTTTAAGGCCAATCAGACTGGCGGCTCAATGTTCTCTCGACAAAGCAACATCAATTTCGAGACCAACGAGATTTTCCCGCCGGATCATCATCGGATCACATTCTTGAAAGCGAACATGCTCTGGCATTCCGACAGCTCCTATATGGATTGTGGATCGCTTTGCTCTATCCTTACTGCGCGCGAAGTTCCGCCAACCGGAGGGAACACTGAGGTCGTCAGCACGCGGGTGGCGTGGGAAGAATTGCCGAAAAATCTGAAATCCCGGATCGAAAATCTATCTGTCGTGCATAGTCTGAGCTACGCCCGCGATAAAATGGACATGAGTATCCTCACCGACGAGGCGCGAGCGGCGGCCCCGCCGGTCAAACATCCCCTCGTTCAGGTCAATCCGACGAACGGTAAGAAGTCGATGTTGATCGGCGCGCATGCCGCCTTCATCGATGGGTGGTCAGAAGAAGACAGCCGCGAGTTGCTGGATGAATTGGTGGAAAGAGCCTCGCCGCCGCAGAACATCTATTCTCACGAATGGCAGGATGGAGACGTGATCGTTTGGGACAACCGATGTGTCTTACACCGGGCAACGCCATTCCAATCCGACAAGTACCGGCGCCATCTGGAGCGCACGACGATCACTGACCGGGTGCACCTCTAATAAGATTTCGTGCCCCGGACGACAGTGCGATAGAGAACGCGGCGGTAGCGTTCCAGTTCGTAATTCGCGACCGCGCGATGCATCAGACAACGGTTGTCCCATAACAACAGATCGCCGACGCGCCATTCGTGGGTGTGGATGAATTGCGGCTGTGTGGCGTGTCGGATGAGGTCGCCCAATAGGGCCCGGCCTTCTTGTTCCGGCATCTCCGCGATATGTGAAGTGTGGATGCCCATGTAGAGGCTTTTGCGCTTGCTGTCCGGATGAGTGCGAATCAAGGGATGCGTGACCGGCGGCCGTAGTTTTATCTCGTCCTGTGTGGCGGGTGCGTCTCTGGCGTTCAGGCGGCTCTGCTCCCAACTGTGTACGACATGCAGTTGAGAGAGACGATGTTGTTCGGCCGCGGGCAGCGCGTCATAGGCGGCATGCATATTGGCGTATTGGGTATCGCCGCCATTCGGTGGAACTTCCGCCCCGTAGAGGACTGTCGTGAGCGACGGGATTTCGTAATAAGATTTATCCGTATGCCAGAAATAATTTGCGACAGGATTGGGCTTTGCGGTTGGCTTACCGTCCACTCCGATATTCGAGACCGTATGCACGTTTGAGGCGACGTTACCGTCGTTGAGTCGGACGATATTCTCTTCTAGTTCCCCGAATTGCCGGGCGAAAGCGCCTAGCTGATCCATGTTGAACGATTGGCCGCGCAGGACGACGAGGTGATGCCTTAGAAACAGGTCGAGTATTTTGTCTATCTCCTCTGGCGAGAGGGCTTGGTTTGCCTCGATTCCCGAGATTTCGACGCCGAGGCTATTCGATAGAATGCGCGTATCCATGAATAATTATTTAACCCGAGCGGTGCCGGATACAAATTGCCTCTAAGAAAGTCCGACTACCGGCACACACGCGCCGTGCACCGCACTCGCTTCTTCGGAGCAGAGGAACAGGATAACGTTCGCCAATTTTTCGGGCGAGACCCAGTTGGCGGGATCGGTATCCGGCATGCCGGCGCGGTTTTCCGGCGTGTCGATGATGCTTGGCATCACGCAATTTACGTTGATGCCCTTGCCGCGCAACTCTGCCGACATGCTTTCCGAAAGGCGCATAACAGCGCTTTTCGCGACAATATAAGCACTCATGTCCGCCATGCCTTGCCGGGCCACGTTTGCGCCGATGGTGACGATTTTTCCAGCACCGTTCTCGATCATGCCGGGGATGATTGCCTGCGCCGTATTGATCAGGGTCTCCGCATTCAGCTCGACCATCAAATCCCATTTTTCGACAGATAGTTCGTGAACCGGTTCACCCATGTGGAAACCGCCCGCCAATGCAGCAAGAACATCGATCGACCCGAACCGCTCCCGTGCTGCCTCTACCGCTTCAGAAACCTCGGATTGATCCATCAGGTTGACTTCACATTTGAAGAAATGTTCGTCATCCCCCGGATAGGCTTCGTCCAAGGCCCCCGCATTGATGTCGAGGAGTACTAGATTTGCGCCTTGCATTCGGAAGGCTGATGCGACCGCGCGGCCAAGGTTTCCGGCTGCTCCCGTAATCATGACCGTGCGTTGCTTGAAATCGAGCATTGATAAAACCCCCTCCATTGTCATCGCGCCGGTCGACAATCCGCCGCGAACTCTTAATTATAACATTAATGAAACATGGCGTGTTGTTACTCGAACCGCCGGATTATTTGGAGTTTAACTGTAAATGACAAGTAAAAAATCTTTAAAAGGCATCCGTGTTATTGATGCGGCGACAGTAATAGCAGGTCCGACTATTGGTATGTTACTTGGGGATTTTGGAGCCGATGTCATAAAAGTCGAGCATCCACGTGGCGACGTCTTGCGGGTAACGGGACACCAAAAGGATGGGGTTGGGCTGTGGTATAAGATGGCCAATCGCAATAAACGTGGTGTGACGCTGAATTTTAGCGCCGAAAAGGGCCAAGAACTTTTCAAGGAACTGATCAAGTCGGCGGATGTGCTGATCGAAAATTTCCGAACCGGAACGATGGAGAAGTGGGGGCTTGGTTGGGAAGACCTGAAAGCGATCAATCCGCGTCTGGTTATGGTGCGGGTGACGGGATTCGGGCAGACCGGACCTTACCGTCATCGCCCGGGCTTCGGCACGATCGCTGAAGTCTTCAGCGGTTTCGCCAATATGACCGGCGAGAAGGACGGTCCGCCGACCTTGCCGAATTTCGGCCTCGCGGATGGGATCGCCGCTTCTTACGGAACGTTCGCCACCATGTTTGCGCTTTACCATCGCGATGCCCAAGGCAGTGGCGAGGGGCAGTTCATCGACCTCAGTATCTACGAGCCTATTTTCCAGGTACTGGGACCGCAGGCGATGGCGTTCGATCAGTTGGGCGTCATCCAAGAACGCATGGGTAACCGCTCGGAGAACAATGCGCCCCGCAATACCTATGAGACGCGCGACGGTAAGTGGGTTGCCATTTCGACCAATTCACCCTCCATCGTGAGACGCGTGTTGACCCTTTGCGGTGGCGAGGGTGTGGCTGACGATCCCCGATTCCAGACGCCACAAGGACGGGTTGAGCATATTGACGAGGTCGACGGCATGGTTGCCGATTGGATCAAGCAGCGCGACCAGAAGGAAGTCCTCGAAGAATTCGAGAAGGCCGAGGCTGCGATTGGCCCAGCTTATGACATCGCGCAAATATTCGAGGATCCGCAATATCAGGCACGCGGTGATATCGTCGAACTAGAAGACGAGGACCTCGGCAAGGTTCGGATGACGGCAGCCTTTCCCTTCATGTCCGAAACCCCGGCGGAAATCCGTCATCCCGGGCCGCGCAAGGGCCAGCACAACGAGGAAATCCTCTGTGGCGAATTAGGTGTAGATCCGGCGGACTTGGAGAAGTTGGCGAAAGATGGCGTGATTTAGGGCACGGTTGTGCCTCACAGTATCACTCAGGCTATGGTTCCGGGTTTACGTTTCGCATGCGCCGGAATTATAGCCTGAGAATCGCTAACCCTTAATGCGCAGCCTTTATCATATCCGCTGCTTTCTCCGCGATCATCAGCACGGCCGCATTGGTATTGGCCGATGGAATGAGCGGCATCACGGAGGCGTCCACGACCCGCAACCCATCGAGCCCGTGCAAACGTAGCTCCGGATCGACGACGGCCATTGGGTCATTGCCCATCTTACAGGTGCCGATTGGGTGGTAGACTGTGGAGCCGGTCCGGCGCGCGAAATCCAGCAGCTCGTCATCGGTTTGCACGTCTGGGCCAGGTACGGTTTCCGCATCAACATATTTAGCCAATGCCGGTTGCGCGAATAATTGCCGCGCATATTTCAGCCCGCCGACAAGCGTTTCCTGATCGATACTGTCCGAGAGATAGTTCGGCTGAATGCGGGGTTGCTGCTCCGGGTCCATCGACGCGATGTGGATCGAGCCCCGGCTTGCAGGGCGATGTTGCCAGACGCCGCAGGTCATGCCGGGAAAATTGTCGAGCACACCGAGCTGCCCGTCAACATAACTTGCGGGGGCGAAGGCGAACTGAATGTCCGGGGTGGCGACACCTGGCATAATCTTCACGGAAGCGCTGACATTGCCGGGCGCCACGGTGAGCAAGCCCTGCCGTGTCGCCGCGTAGCGCAAAATTTCCCAACCGAGCCGCCAGCCCCGCGCCCGCTCGTTAAAGGTCTCAACGCTCTTCGCCCGGCAACAGAACCGCGCGACATAGTGATCTTGTAAATTTTCACCAACGCCGGGCAACGTGTGGACAATGTCGACACCGTGCTTCTGCAGGCGCGCGCCGTCGCCGATGCCCGAGCGTTCCAAAATTTGCGGTGAAGCGATGCTTCCGGCGGAGAGGATGACTTCGCCCCGTGCATGCGCTTCCCGTTCGATTCCATCATGCTTGTAGCGCACGCCAGCCGCACGGCCGTCTTTGACGATGATCCATTTGGTGAGCGCCTTAGTTGTGACTTGAAGGTTCGGTCGTCGCTTGGCCGGGTTCAGATAAGCCCGCGCCGTGCTCATCCGCCGCCCGTTGCCGAGGGCATATTGAAAGAACCCAGCACCTTCCTGTGTGGCACCGTTATAGTCGGCATTACGGGGGAGCCCCACTTCCTCGCAGGCGTCCATGAAGACGCGCGTGAGCGGAT
Source organism: uncultured Rickettsiales bacterium (assembly GCA_963968305.1). Lineage (GTDB taxonomy): Bacteria > Pseudomonadota > Alphaproteobacteria > UBA8366 > UBA8366 > UBA6544. The sequence goes on from CAXAGK010000204.1 coordinate 5,230, forward strand.
GCTGCTCGATCGGTTCCTGCACCTTGATCGGCCCGTCACGGCCCCTTAAATTTTCGTCGCCGAGCGACGCCGATTCGAACTTACGGAAATAGGGGAGGACGTCGTCGAAGGACCAGCCGGTATTCCCCAATTGCCGCCAGCCGTCGTAATCCTCCTGTTGGCCGCGCACGATCAGATGTCCGTTGATCGAGGACGAACCGCCGAGCACCTTGCCACGAGGCCAAGAAATCTCGCGATTGCCGGAGCTTTCCTGCGCCTCTGTCGTGTACATCCAATTGACCTTTGGATTGGCGATGGTCTTGAAAAATCCGGCAGGAATGTGGATGAAGATATTTCGGTCGGCACCGCCCGCTTCCAGCAGCAAGACGGACTTGTCGCGATCCTCGCTCAACCGGTTCGCCAGTACACAGCCGGCTGACCCAGCACCAATGATGATGTAGTCATAAGTGTCCATAATCGTGGTTCCTACTTCCCTGACAAATTCATGGATTCCAGTTGCCGGCCCTTGATGAAGTCGGCGCATTTTTCGCCGATCATGATGGTGGAAGCATTGGTATTGGCGGAAGGCATGGTTGGCATGATGGAAGCGTCAGCGACGCGCAATCCTTCGATCCCGCGGACCCGTAATTGGTCGTCGACGACGGCAGTTGGATCGCTATCCGGACCCATCCGGCAGGTGCCCATTAGGTGGAAGGTGGTGGTCGCGTTTTGGCGGTAATAGGCGAGCATCTCGTCTTCTGTGTGAACGTCCTTGCCCGGTAGTTCCTCGCATTCGACGTGGGGTGAAAATTCCGGTGTTTGCATGAGGTCACGCGCCAATTTCATTCCGGCGATAGAGAGCCGTCGGTCGGTCTCGTGGGAAAAGTAATTCGGTTGGATCGCGGGCGCTTCAAATGGATCGGCGGATTTCGCGCGGATATAGCCGATGCTTTCCGGTCGCTGCACCCAGGGCGCTATGGTCGCGCCGGGGAAGTCGTCGAGCTGCGATTGCACGCCTTCCTTATAACTCGCGGGCGTGAAGGATATCTGCAAGTCGCCGTTGTCGAGCGCTGGATTGGATTTCCAAAAAATATAGACCAGGGTCGGTGACAGGCCGAGGACGCTCGGCTGACCGGTGAAATATTTAAAGGCTTCCGTCATCAAGGGCAGACCGTTGACCCGTTGGTTGATTGTATCCATGGTTTTGATACGCGCTACCATGCGTAGGACAAAATGGTCTCGGAGGTTCTCGCCGACACCCGGCAGCTCGTGGTGGACGGGAACTCCGATTTCCTTGAGCAATCCGGCCGGGCCGACGCCGGAGAGTTGCAGCAATTGCGGCGAGTTGACGGAGCCGCCCGAGAGAACAATTTCGCGGCGCGCGCGGATCTCGATGGATTTCCCGCCGCGCATGTATTGAATGCCGACGGCGCGCTTCCCCTCGAAGACGATCTTCGTCGCGTGGGCTTTCGTGCGTACTTCGATGTTCGGGCGCTTGAGGGCAGGGCGGAGGAACGCGCGGGCCGAACTGACGCGCCGGCCTTGATGGATGGTGCGTTGCGTGTAGCTGATGCCTTCTTGGATCGCGCCGTTGTAGTCTTCGTTCAACGGGATACCGTAGTTGATGGCACCCTTGATGAAATCGTCCGC
>CAXAGK010000205.1:0-6851 GCA_963968305.1 uncultured Rickettsiales bacterium
ACAGGGACGAGTTCAGGCTCAATATCCCGTTGCAAAACATTCCATGCATTTTGCGCCGTCACGAAGCCGCGTAGTCCCGAACGCCGCGCCTCGTTGACCGCTTCCTGCATTTGCACGCCGGTAAAATAGGAACATCCATAATATCGAATCTTTCCTTCGGTCACGAGGTCTTCGAGCGCGCCCATCGTGTCCACAATTGGCGTGTCATAATCGGGTCGATGAAGTTGATAGAGGTCGATATAGTCGGTCTGGAGTTTCGCCAAACTTTTGTCGAGTGCGGCACGAATGTTCTCTGATGAGCCGCGGTTCTTACCGTCGATATGGACGATCGTATTGCCGAATTTGGAGGCGAGAAACACCTTGTTGCGCTTCCCCTTGAGGCCGCTACCCATATAGGTCTCGGAATTTCCGCCACCATAACTCTCGGCGGTATCAAAAAAATCAATCCCGGCGTCGATGGCCGCGTCCATTACCGCATGCGTTCCTATTTCGTCGACGCGTTTGCCGAAGGCATTGCAGCCGAGCCCGACCAGCGAAACACTGAGACCACCTGTTCCACCAATAATGCGTCGATCCATTTCAGGTCCGCCGCGCGGCTTTCGCCCGCTCGTTAATCCTCACGCTCGCCACGCGCGAACCGTCGTGGAAGGTGCCACCACTTTTATCCAGCGGCACCTCGCGATTGCCGTAATTACATTCGAAAAATCGATGATGTAGATTGTGAAAGAAATCTCCGAGATACGGATACCGCTTGCCGCCGAAAGACAAGGCATGGAAACCGCAATGCGTCGTCGCCGGACCGATTGAGAGCCAAGTGATGTGGAAGACAATGTGAATCGGATGCGAAGGCAGAAAAATATGGATCAGCAACGGGCTGAAGAAGATAGCGCTTTCCACGGGATGCATGGACACCCCGGACCAAGGCCCAGTGTTGACGTTGCGATGATGAACGCTGTGAATATGGGTGTAGACGCCTCGCCAATGCAGAAACCGATGCGTGATATAAAAATGCGAGCTGTCGACAAAGGGGATCAGCACGAACAGTAGGACGAACCAAATTGCTCCCTGCTCCCAACTATTGGCCGGAATCAAATGCTGCGAGAGAGCCCATAGCAGCCCGCACTCATAGGCAGTCCATATCGGCACGCTCCAGGCCAATGTCCAAAACATGTTGTCGTAGACTTGGTCGCCAAAGGTAAATTGAGCGCCCTTCTTCATCGACTTCACTTCGAACTCGAGAAACTTTCCTTGCTTCGCAAAAGTGTAAAGATACAGGTGCAGCGATCCAGCCCATGCCAACATCAAAGTCAGGTTGACGACGAATATCTGTATTATCCAATGCCATCCACCTGCCCCGATGGTTTCCATCGTCGGCAGGACGGTCAACCACAACACCGTGATCAGGACGAGGGCCAGTCCCCGGACATAAAGCCCAAACCAAGACATGAGAATGCCTTTAACGACGGCGACCGGATTCCACCAATGCCGAAATATGCCGCCCTGTGGGATCGGTACATCGGGATGATAGTTCCAGATATTGGGATCAACATCCCGGTCGGGCGCTATCTCAGCGTCACTCATCATGCGCTCCCGCTGCCATTCGCCAATATACTCTATAGGCAGTTAGTGGATGCGCTCTAATATTCCAATCAATCGGCGGCACTCAAGAACCCAGTAATTTCCAATGCCAATTCTTCGCTGCGCGTCTCCGGCAACATATGACCGCCCCCGTCGAGTTCGATGAGACGCGCGCTGGGAATGGTCTCTGCCATCTCATGACCGAACCAAGCGGGCATTAATTGATCGTCAGCGCCGGTAGCGATCAGTGTGGGGCAGCCGAGCGATGGTGTGACCGGTCTTGAATCATAGGCCAGGATCGCATTCAAGCGCTGCGCTATTTGATCCGCGTCTTGCGGATTGGATTTAGCGGCTTCGGCCATTTTCTCGAACCCTGCCTCATGCGTGCGCCGGTAATCCGGGGGAAACAGCAAGCTCGCGTTAAACCAGGCATAGCGATACGGATCCAGGCCGCGCGCCGCCGCAATTCGCAGTTGCTGCATCGTCGTGAGATGCCCGTCGCCATATTGCCAGGGATTGATCAGCACCAATCCGGCCGTCCGGTCCGGATGCGCCGACGCCATCGACAAACCGATCCCGCAGCCCGTCGAATGACAGCAGAGATGCGCCCGCTCGATCTCCAACGCGTCCATCAGCCCGATCACTTCACCGGCCCGGCCCGCCATACTCATCGCGTCCTCCGACGGTACAGGCGCGCTTTGACCGGTGCCGCGCTGGTCATAACGGATGACCAAGAAGCCGCTCGCCAGCCGGCCGAGAAACGGTGCCGTTCCGACTGGGCCGCTGCTTTGCGGCAGCAGCATGATCATGGGATGACCAGCGCCGTCGCGCTCGTAATGGATATCGCCGCCGTCAACATTCGCCATGGGCATAGGTGAAGTCTCCTCAAAAATCTATCTTGCTGTTTAACCCGCGATGACGCCCAAGTCACGGCGGGAGGTGGTCCTCCTTCCGGGTCCCTTTAAGTCATTGAGTCACGCACACGGAATGAAATGAGCACAACCGCCATGCAAATCGTCGACGCGCAAATTCATCTTTGGGGATCCGGCTTACCCAGCAACCAATCGCATATTCAAGTAACATCCTTTACGGCGGAAGAAGCCATCGCCTTGATGGATGAGGGTGGCGTCCACGCCGCGATCATTCACCCGCCAAGCTGGGACCCCGGCGCAGTAGAATTGGCGACCAAGGCGGTCGGAGATTATCCGGGCCGCTTCGCGATCTTGGGGCATCTCCCGCTAGACAAAGCGGAAGCCCTTCCGCTGATGACCGGATGGCGGGATAAACCAGGCATGCTCGGCACACGTTATATATTCACCAACCCAGCAATACGGGACCGCCTGCATGGGGGTGAATTCGATTGGATGTGGCCTGAACTCGAAAAAGCAGGCATTCCGGTGTCCTCACTCTGCACTGACTCAATCGCCTATCTTGGCGGTGTCGCGGAACGTCACCCGGGATTGCGGCTCACCATCGACCACCTTGGCGGGCGCGGCGGCCAGACGACGCTCAAGGACGCCGAAGCCATGACTCATATGCCGGAACTTCTGAAACTGGCTAAATTTCCCAACGTTGCGGTCAAGGCGACCGGTGCGCCCGGCTACTCCAGCGAACCTTATCCATTCCCAAAGATGCACACATATCTCGAGCAAATTTACGATGCCTTCGGGCCGAGCCGAATGTTTTGGGGCACGGATATCACAAAGATGACGTGCTCGTGGGCCGAATGCGTCTCGATGTTCACCAAAGGTCTCCCTTGGCTATCCAAGGCAGACCAGAAACTCGTCATGGGCCGCGGCATTTGCGACTGGTGGGGCTGGGATCGTAAGGAGAATGCGGCATGAGCGCGAACCCGTCCGGCAAGCAAGTCGCCGTCATCGTCGGCGCGACGTCGAAATGGCAGTCGGATGGCCGCAATACACAATTGGCGCACGGCCAAGATATCGACGATAGCGACATCCCGGTTGGTATCCGCTGGGGCATTGGCGGCGCCATCGCGCAAAAATTTGCGGGCGAAGATTTCTTCACTGTCCTGACCACCCGGACAGCAGCCAACGCGGCACCGCTCGCCGACACCATTCGCGTGCAAGGCGGAGAGTGCATGATCGTGGAGCTCGACTTGGTCTCGGAGGACTCGGTAGCGTCAGCCTTCGAGGCGATCCGGCGTGAAGCGGGCGACCCGGAGGTCCTGATCTATAATGCAGGTTATCTCGAAGGCCGCGATCTGCCGCCCGAGAAAGAACTATTGGAATTCATCGATATCGAGATGTTCGATACCGCACAACATATTTCAAGCCGCGGCCCCTTCCTCGTCGCCAAGCAGGTTCTGCCCGCCATGCGGAAAAAGGGCGAAGGCTCATTTTTCTTTTCCAACAATTCAAAGTCGCTACGCGGTCGCAAACGCAATACCGGGGAATCACTCTACTACCCGCGCGTGATGATGCGAACTTTGTCGCAGGTGCTGACCGAGGAATATTCGGAACATGGTATCCATGTCGCTAACGTAGTGATCGACGGATTGATAGATTCACCCGGCACACGGTCCCTACCGAAGGCGCAGGAAAATCCAGACATCATTATGAACCCGATCAAGATCGCTGAGGGGTTCTTCTACCTGCACACCCAGGACCGGTCCTGTTGGACACATGAACTACAGATGACACCGCACCCGACCGTGCCAAGCGTCTGATACCGGCAATGTTTGATGATGCCGCCATCGCCCGCGCCCTGCATGTCCTTGGCGTCGTTCTATGGATCGGCGGCGTTGCTTTCGTCACCACTGTCCTATTGCCCGCGGTCAAACGCTTGCAGAAGCCGGAAGGCCGCACCGCCTTCTTCGAAGCTGTCGAAGGACGCTTCGCCTGGCAGGCCCGGGGCACGACAGTTCTCGTCGGATTTAGCGGATTTTACATGGTCGACACCTTGGACCTGTGGAGCCACTTTACGAAACCGGATTATTGGTGGCTCCATGCGATGTCTCTCATTTAGGCCATATTTACCGTCATGCTCTTTGTCGCGGAACCGTTATTCCTTCACCGGTGGTTTCGGACCCGCGCAGTGGCAAGGCCTGAGGAAACGTTCCGCCTTATTGAACGGCTGCATTGGACATTGCTCACCCTCAGCCTCATCACCGTGCTTGGAGCTGTCTACGGCAGCCATGGTGGATAACCGCGACTTTACTCACAAAGCCTGAGAATATCTGGCGCCTTTGACCAATTTACGTACCAATCTTTGAAAAGCTGTAATTGTCTGGTCGCATAATTCTTCTGACTGTCGGTTAGGGCGTCACTCGCATTGAAGTGAAGCTCGTATTCGGGGTTCCCTTCCAAAACCATCAGGTATTTTTAGAAAAGCACCAGGTCGGTCCCTTCATTGAAACTAGAAAGCACAGACAACGCACTTTCCAATTCAAATGCCAGGATACGGGAGACGGCATCACCCCGCGCGGCTTGCTCGCATAAGCTGACCAGCTGCAAAATTTCCGCCGCCAAAATATTACCGATCCCAGTAATTGCGCCACCCGCACCGCAGTTCACATATCCATGAAAAACTTTCGTATCAACGCCTACCATCAGGGTAAGGGAAGCATCGTGACCGGTGATATGTTCGGCGGCATACCGCAAGGAAGCAGCCCCACCAAACTCCTTAAAGCCGACGAGATTGGAATGATCTTCCCGAAGATCGAAGAACAATTCGGCTTTCGTCTCGAAGCCATAATCGGGCTGTTGTAGATGACGGCCGGTAATTCACCCGCAGCGTCGAGAATACCAGCAAAATGCGCGCGCTGAGTGGCGATGGAGGTTCCCCGTGAAAGGACGCGAGGGATCACCATTAATCCATTTGCACCACATTTCTGCGCATGCGCCGGATGGTCGGTTGCTTTGGCTGGGTTTTGAGCACCGGTGCCGACAATGACCGGAACGCCTGCCTCAACCAAAGCTTCCGCGCCGTGTTGACGTTCGGCATCTGACAACAGCGGCCAATCACCCATCGACCCGTAATACACGACGGCAGACATGCCGGCAGCAATCAGTTCCTGCCCTTTGCGAATTAAGGCATCGAAATTGGGGGTTCGATCAGTGTTGCACGGCGTCATGAGTGCGGGAATGCACCCAGAAAACACATCTGAATTCATTGCTCAATCTTCTGTTCAATTTGACAATCTAAATGGAAGAATGTGCGCAATGGTCGCTCCTGTATTGTCGGAATATTTGGCTTGGAGTGAAAAATCAGCACAATCTCATGTGATGACTGAGATCACCAAACTTCAGAAAGAGTTCTTCAGCGCACTAGGTGGCTATCATTCCAACGACGCTCTATTCGATAGAATCTCCGACACGGTTTATTTTCTGAAGGATGGCGACGGCAGATACATAAGCGTGAACCAATCACTGGTGGAACGCTGCGGCTGCAACTCCAAATTAGATATACTCGGCCGCACTGCATCCGAAGTATTTCCAGCACCGCTCGGCGACTTGATCACGCAGCAAGATGATCACGTGATAAAGTTAGGCACGCCAATACAGGCGAAACTGGAATTGCACCTTTATGCGCAAACGCGTGAGGGCTGGTGTCTGACTTGGAAAGAGTCTTTGCGAAATCAAAAAGGCGTCGTAATCGGTTTGTCGGGCATCTCTAGAGACCTTCAACCAAATCTCGGCTTGCCCTTTGACATCTCAGAACTCTCGAATGTTTTGACATTTGTTGATGAAAACATCGACCAGACATTGCGACTTCCGGAGCTCGCCAGAATAGCGGGTTTGTCCGGTTACCAGTTGGACAAACGTATCCGCGCTCTTTTTGGTCTATCCGCCGGGCAATACATCACTCGAGCGCGGATAGAGCATGCATGTAATCTGCTAAAACAATCCATGGCGCCGATCAGTACTATTGCCCTTGATTGCGGGTACAGCGATCAGGCGGCGTTTTCGCGACAATTTCGCCGTTCCTTAGGGTTATCTCCTGCGGCATATCGGAAAACCTCAAACGCACCTATAAAAAACCACTGCTGAAGACTAAGACCAAAGCCGTAATTCACCATCTGGCATTCGTCCGATAAAGGTTGCCATGGCAATGCGATCCTTCCCCTTCGCGTCTACTACGGGGATGACTTCGTGCGGATTGCGCGAATTGAACATCACGATCTCACCTTCGCACGGCGAAAAAGTGAAGGTCTCCGCACCTTCGACTTCTGCATAGGAGAGCGGATAATTCTCCGCGATCTCACCGTCGCAGCTGCGCTCCCAAGTCCACGGGCTGTTGTGAACGATCGT
>CAXAGK010000206.1:0-6846 GCA_963968305.1 uncultured Rickettsiales bacterium
CCGTCGCTGGGAGCAATTCATGCAGGCGGAGGATTGGGCCGACTTGATGCCGGAACCTGAGAGCGCGGCGGCGGCTCATGGGTACTGACGCGTTGGTTCAAAGACTATTGTTGAAGGAGGAGATCGAAGAATTCTTCACCGCCGAGGCAGACCTACTCGACGCTCGAGAATTCTACGCTTGGTTGGAGCTGTTCACTGAGGATTGTCGCTATTGGATGCCGATGGCCCGAAATGTTCCGGCCGACGGGTTAGCGGGAGAATTTACCGTGGAAAAAGCCGAGACGAATTGGATTGACGAAGGTCTTGAGACGTTGCGCCAGCGGGTCCAACAATTGGCAACCGGCGTTCATTGGGCGGAACAACCGCCGTCGCGCACTACTCACATGATCAGCAATTTTCGGCTACGAGGGGTGCGCCCGGATTATGCCGCACCAGAAGAAGTGGAGACGCGCTGCCGCTTTCTCGTTTATCGTAACCGCCAAGAAGATGAACACGACACCTATATTGGCAAGCGCAACGATACACTACGACGGGTTGACGGCGTATGGAAGATCGCGCGCCGCGAAATTTTCCTCGATCAGAACGTGCTACTGTCGAAAAATATCTCGGTATTTTTGTAGAAGCTGGCAACGGTCGATCTTATTTTCGCCGTCCGGTCTGCATAGCGTCCCGGATCGCCTCCAACGCAGCTTTATCTGTCGGCAATATTCCAAAACATGCGGCGTTAAAGCGCTCGGTCAGCTTGAGGACCGTGGCTTCCGGCAGGGCGACTTCGATGTCATCGTTTCTCTCGAGCGGGGGTAGCGCTTTGGACGATAGCGACACCGTTTTTAGATGCGGTGTCGAGCATGTTTAAACACAGCTCATAAACCATGCTGAAACGGCGCAAGTCACTCGGAAACCACCGACTGTTTGCAGTCTGCCGTTTTAGGTAATCCTTCGACTGAGAAAGATGATCGTGCGATGGCGGGGGCAAAATCAAGGGACATCGTTGCAGCTTGCATTGGTGGCGAGGCTGGATTACGGACAAGTCTTAACATCGAGAAGGTGAGAGATTATGCGCGATTTGGATCAACCCGGCCGTTCGGCTGCGATTGCCGATAACGGCATGGCGGCGACCTCTCACCCCGATGGCACACTCGCGGCGCTGGATGTTTTGCGCGACGGTGGCAACGCGGTCGACGCAGCGATCGCGGCGGTGGCGGTTCTCGGCGTTGTTGAATCCGCAATGACCGGGGTCGGCGGTGATTGTTTCGTGCTCTATTCGCCAAAACGCGGCGAGCCCATTGCCCTGAATGGCTCCGGGTGTGCGCCAGGGAAAGCGACGGTCGATTGGTTCCGCGAGCAAGGTATCGCCGAAATTGATCAGGATTCGGCTCATGCGGTAACGATACCAGGCGCGGTTGATGCCTGGTGCCAGCTCTCGAAAGATTATGGAACCAAGGGGCTCGACGAGCTGTTGCGACCTGCCATCGACAAGGCGGAGAACGGCTATCGCATGATGGACCGGGTCGCCTTCGATCACGCAGGTGCCGTCGAACGCATGAAAAAGGATGAGTATCTCTCAGCGCGTTTCCTGATGGGCGGCCAATCGATGCCCATTGGCACTAAGCACACGCAGCCGCAAATGGCGGAAACTTTGCGTCGCATCGCAGAGGACGGGCGCGCCGGTTTCTACGAAGGGCCGGTGATGGAAGACATCGTCAACCGCCTGAAGAGCTTGGGCGGAGGGCATGAGGCGGAGGATTTCGCGGCCCAGCATTGCGAATACGTGGACCCGATCCACGCTTCTTTCCGTGATCATGAGATTTACGAATGTCCGCCCAATGGTCAGGGCCTCGGTGCGCTGATGATGATGCGCACGCTGGATGGCTACGACCTGTCGGACGGGTATAGCGAGGCGGATGTTATCCACCTAATCGCCGAGACGACGAAGATGGCGTATGCGGCGCGGGATGCGTTGTTCTGCGATCCAAAATATGTCGACGTGCCGGTGGATTACTTATTGTCCGACGAGCGCGCGGCCTGGACCCGTGACCGGATCGATATAAGCAAAGCCAGCCAGTTCGACAGTTGGAACGGCTTCACGGCGGAACATAAGGATACGACTTATCTCTGCGTGGTCGACCGCGACGGCAATGCGATTTCGTTCATCAATTCGATCTTCAAGAGTTTCGGCAGCTGCATCATGGCGCCCGAGAGTGGTGTGATCCTGCACAACCGAGGTTTTAGTTTCCGTCTCGAGGCCGATCATCCGAACAGGATTGAGCCCGGCAAGCGGCCGATGCATACGATCATCCCCGGCATGGCTATGAAAGGCGGCAAGACGGTGATGCCCTTCGGTGTCATGGGCGGACATTATCAATCCACGGGGCACACCAGCTTCCTCTCGAACATGTTCGATTTCGGGATGGATCCGCAGCAAGCGAACGAGGCTCCGCGGCATTTCTGTTTCGACGGCGAACTGGCGCTGGAGCCGCGGATTTCGGAAGACGTCGCCGAAGACCTCCGTAAGCGAGGCCACAACGTGACCCGCACCCCGTCGCCTCATGGCGGCTGCCAGGCGATTTACATCGACGACGACCGCGGCGTTCTGGTCGGCGCCTCCGACCCCCGCAAGGACGGATTAGCGCTGGGGTATTAATTTCCCCGTCATTCCCGCGAAGGCAGGAATCCAGCAACCTCGGACCAATATTATAGATACCCGCCTTCGCGGGAATGACAGTTATGTTAGGTATCTCCATGGCGGCGAAATTTAGCATTCAATCCGGACTGATTCCCGGCCTCCTCCGTGACGTTGCCGCCCTTCACGGGCGTTATTACGCCGAGCATTAGGATTTCCCCGTCGTTTTCGAAGACAAGGTCGCGCGGGAAATGGGCGGGTTTCTGAGCCGGTACGATCCGGCAAAGGATCTGGTGTTGTGGACAGGCGAGCCTGGCCGGGTATTCGGTTCCGTCACCGTGGACGGCAGTGACCCGGAATTACCGGACAGTTGGGCCCATTTGCGCTGGTTTATTCTCGATGAAAGTTTGGCAGGCCAGGGGCTCGGCAAGCTCATGATCGACCGCATTGTCACCGTCGCGCGGGATGCAGGATATCGCGCGATCTATCTCACGACCTTCGATGGTCTGCATATGGCGATGGCATTGTACCGGCGCGCGTTGTTCCAGGTCGTGGATGAGCAAGTGGGCGAGATCTGGGAACGCTCGGTGCTCGAGCAGAGATTGGAATTGACCTTCTAGAATTCGGAAAATTCGGAAAATTCCAGAGGCCTAAAAAGCGTTTTCTTCATGGGGTATCGCCCTATGTAGTTCAATGACGTTTTGGGGCTTAATCCATAAGAGTGTTCAAAACCCGTGAGACTCAAACAACTGAGTTCACTCTAAAACTCGTCAGGGAGGAAACATGTCGAAATTTATTCCTATCGCAGCCGGCGCTTTGGCCGCTGTATTACTGCTGCCTGCGGCACCGCAGGTCGCAGATGCGAAAGATTATATTATCCGTTATTCGGATATTGGTGGTAACAAAGGTCCGCGCGCCGCGGCACTCAATGTTTGGGCAAAAGAGATCGAGGAGCAGTCGAAAGGTCAGATGAAGATCAAGTTCTTCTGGGGCCAATCCTTGATAAAAGCAAAGGCAACGCTGAAGGGTGTTAGTTCGGGTCTTGCCGAGATGGGTACAATTATTCCAGCGTATACTCCGGCTGATACGCCTGTGGGTAATTATGGAAACATACCCTTCAACGAAGCTGACCCTTGGATAGGTATGCGCGCCCATCACGACGTGCGTATCAATGGCAAACATTTGCAAGCCGAAGACAAAAGGAATGGCATTAAGATGCTGTTCACTAATGTTACCGGCCCAGTTCAGCTTTTGTGCGGCAAAGAGAAAATTGACACACTTGAAAAAATAAAAGGCAAGAAAATCCGGGCGATTGGTGGATATATCGAACTCTTTAAATCGATGGGTGCCGTGCCAGTGAAGATTGGTTTTGGAGAACTGTACTCAGCACTAGATCGTGGCACCGTTGATTGCACAATAAATTACACGCCGTACGTGAAATCCTACAAACACTACGAAGTCACGAAATATCTGATGCTTGCCAAAATGGGTCAGAGTATTGGCTATGGTGGTGGTATAAACCTAAAGTTCTATAATGGCCTACCCCAAGACATGAAAGATATCCTGCTTGCGGCCAGTGATCGGTATATGGATAACTACGCGAAGAACTTGCTGGACTACTCCAAAGAAGCCCGTGAGACAATGACAGCTGGTATAGATGGTAAAAAGCTCACCATTATTGAAATGCCCGATGCAGAGCTTGCGAAGTGGGCTGAATTCGCTAAACCAATTGCAAGTAAGTTGTTGGGGAAAATGAGAAAACTTTCCGAAGCTGAGCGGAATGAGTTTGCGGCTAGGTATGCAAGCACCATGGCCAAGTATCGTAAGATACAAGAGGAAAAGGGTTATCCTTGGGCTCGTTAAAAATAGCCTATAAAAGAAATTTGCAATAACCTTACTTTTGAGAGGATGAGGCCCCGAATAATGACGGGGCCTCATACTTGCCAATGCTGAAAACATTCGAAGTGATTGATCGTATTGCGCTTTGGTTCTCTGTCGCTGCTCTCGTTGCGATAATGAGCCTCACCTGCGTGTCGGTAATCGGCCGCTATTTCTTCAATTCGCCAATTCCAGACGATCTTGTGATGAATGAATTTCTAATGGTCGTCGTCGCGTTTTTGCCGTTAGCAGCCGTGCAGGCTTCGCGCGAGCATGTGTTCGTTACGATCTTTTCTGATTGGTTGCCAAACCGTCCGAAAGTCGCAATGGAGATATTCGGCGTCTATTTGGGCGTAGTTATATTTACGATTATTGCATGCGCTACTTATACTGACTTTAAACAAGCATTTGATGTTGGCGCATACGAAGAAGGAGCATTAGAAATACCAGAAGCACCATTTCGTTTTATTGTGTTTTTTGGGATTTTATTATTTTCAATACGTCTAGCTGTTGATGCTGTTATTTCAACAATTGGATTTTTTACTGGTGAGGCACAGGCAACGCGATCTGAAGAAGAACGCGCGCTTGATGTCGAAGTCATCTAGGCGGGGGAAGATTTATGGAACCATTTGCGTTAGGCAGTTGGGGGCTGGTGGTGATGTTACTGCTGGTTGCCGTCCGTGTGCCAATCGCTTTTTGTATGGCGTTTGTCGGCTTTTTTGGGATCATTCTGGCGGTAGGTTGGCCGGAAGGTAGCGAGTTGGATTTCGAGCGCGGCTTTGACGCCGCTTGGGCGTATATTTCCTTCGAGCCGTTTTCGTTCATCGCAAATTTCCCAATTATCGCGGTGCCGCTATTCCTGATGATGGGGTATGTGGCGTTCCACGCTGGCTTCACCAAGGATATCTACTACACGGCACGCGTATGGTTGTCGCATTTGAACGGCGGCCTTGCGATGGCGTCGGTTGCGGGCTGCGCTATGTTTGCCGCGGTCAGCGGATCGAGCCTAGCGACTGCAGCGGCTATGGGTAAGCTCGCAGTGCCGGAAATGCTGCGCTACAAGTATCACCCTGGCATCGCGACGGGGGTCGTTGCCGCGAGCGGCACGCTAGGATCCCTCATTCCACCCAGTATCCTGATGGTGCTCTATGGCATCTTTACGGAGGAATCGATCGGTCAACTTCTGATGGCTGGTTTGATCCCGGGCATTATGTCGGCGGGGATCTACATGGGCATGGTCTGGGTCCGGGCGACGATTAATCCGGAGCTGGCACCAAGGGCTGAGTCAGTCAGCTGGCCGGAACGTTTTCTAGCCCTCAAGGGTGTATGGTCGATTGTCGTGCTGTTCGTCATCGTTATGGGCGGCATTTACAGCGGTATGGTGACCCCGACAGAGGCCGCTGCGGCCGGTTGTGCGGGGGCTTGGATCCTTGGTTTTGCTACAGGTCGTTTGAATAAAGAAAATAGCAAGAACGCTGCGATCGAGACGGCGAAGCAAGTGGCCAACGTGTTTGCGTTAGTGCTGGGTGCGAAGATATTTGTCGGCTTCATCGCATTGACGGGCGTTGCGGGCACGTTGACGGGATGGGCGACAAACCTCGATGTGGAGCCCATCTGGATTCTGTTGAGCTTGTCCTTGGTCTTCATCGTACTTGGTACATTCATGGATCCACTCGGCATGATGCTGTTGACCTTGCCGGTGGTGACGCCGGTGATCCAGGAATTGGGCTACGACCTGGTCTGGTTTGGCGTCATCATGGTGAAGTTCCTGGAGATCGGTCTCATCACACCTCCGGTCGGATTAAACGTGTATGTCCTAAAAGGGGTCGTTGGGGACGCTGTTCCCCTAGAGACGATCTTTAAAGGAATTTTATGGTTCCTTGCGATGGATATCTTCACGTTGACCATCTTGATCATGTGGCCGGAAATTAGTCTCTGGTTGCCGAAAATGCTCATGGCAGGCTAACAGCCGATTGTCATTTTCGCGTATTAGGGCGATCAATTCAGGGGCTGGCGTTCAATTTGAGCGCCGGCCCCGATTTGTTTGGGGGAGGAATTCCGATGAGCGATACGGCGATTAAGAAAGACGAGTTGGATGTTCTGTTTCGCCCGCGTTCAGTGGCTGTCATGGGTGCCTCTTCCGATGCAAAGAAGATCGGCGGAAGGCCCATTTTCTACCTTAAGCACTATGATTTTGCTGGCGATATCTATCCGATCAATCCCAATTACGACGAAATCCAGGGCGTGAAAGCCTATAAGGCGCTCGCTGACGTGCCGGGCGACGTCGACCTTGCCTTGATCGCACTGCCCTCGGCGATGGTCGAGGACGCCGTCACCGCCTGCGC
>CAXAGK010000207.1:0-6841 GCA_963968305.1 uncultured Rickettsiales bacterium
ACCAGAACCGTACCGTCTCGTGGCAGATATCGATGCCTCGTTCATGAAGAAGATCTTCAACATTACGAAGTGAAAGCGGGAACCGAACGTACATCATGACGGGCAGGCGAATGATCTCAGGCGATGTTTTGAAATAGCGAAATGGATTTCTCATCAGACGAGGCTAAAGAACGGCCTTGTCTGCCTCAAGCCGTTTTGCTCTGACATTGCCAATGCAACGCTTTCGCCGAGAGAAGACCCTTCAGAAATTTGTCTCCGTACATTCCGCAGTTTGCAATCACTTCAACCACGAAAGACATCTCATCTCACGAGGGGACTTTAAGGAAAAAACGAAGCTGCATTTGTCGAATGGCAGCGACTTTCTACTGCATAAATCGCCACATCGGATCAGCAATCTGAGACGAATTTGCGTTCGTCTGACAGCACCGAGCCATAGCAAGGCACCCAGAGTTGAAGCCGTGTTCCCAATTAGTTTCTTCGCTGTGAAGCTGGGCGATGCAATCCGTGACATCCTGGACCCACGGCAACGGCAGTAGCCTCTATTTCCAGACTTGCCCGGCCACGCGCCTGAAGTTGCCACCCAATACGTTCTCAACGACACGCTCCGGATGGTTGCGCCGCAGCATCTCTTCGCCGACCTCCTGAAGCTGTACCGGTGCGGCGCATCGGACTTTTGCGCCGGAGTATTGCGATTTGGGCCAATAGCGATCGTTCCCGGAAAGGGTTTCTTCGAAACCCGCCCCATCATTTGTCGCATGGAAGTAATCGAGCCCGATTCCGACATGTTCGCCGCCGACTAGATCCAAATAGTAGTCAATGTGATCAGCTATCGATGCCGTACTGATGTCATCCACTCCGACAAACTGATTGATACCGTTAACGCCGATGACGCCACCGGTCGCGGCACAGCGGACGGCTTGATCATCACGGATATTGCGTTCGTGATCGCGCAACGCCCGTGCATTCGAATGGGAAAAGATCACCGGATCTTTCGAACAATCCATGGCTCCCATGGACGTGCGGTAACCACAATGTGAGCAATCGACCAGCATGCCGACCGCGTTCATCTCAGCGATGACGGCACAGCCGAAATCGGTAAGCCCCGTATCCGCGTCGTGGCAGCCGCCGCCACCGGCATTGTTGAGGTTGTATGCTAAAACCATCTGGCGGACGCCTAGGTCATAATAGAAGCGCACCATATCGACGGCCTCGTCGAGCGCATTCATACCCTCGATATCGAAGGCCACGGCCAAATCGCCTGCCGCGACGGCCCGGACCAATTCCTGCGCGGTCCCGACCAGCCGATAGCCATCCGTCTTGTCGATCCAATCGCGGGCCAGGGACAGTGCCTTGACGGTACGCTGCCAGGGAATGACGTCATAGCCGACATTCACGGACAGGAAATTCACACCCGCATCCTTCCAGACGGCGAGGGTCGCAAGGTCGTCAACGGACTTCAGCTCGAACCCGGCATGGGCGTCCCAAACAAACACTAGCTACGCTCCGCTACGACGGTCCAGCCCGGACGCTCAAGCACCTGCATGTAGTTCGACTCTTCGGTCAACTCCACCCGCCAGATGCCATCCGCCTCTAGCGATTTGAAATAGGCGGGGTAATCGTCCTCATTGTAGGGAATACCGTTGATGTAGAACACCATCAACCCGCCGGACCGGACGCATTCGATCATGCCGGCTAGATGTTGCGGGCCGAGATGCCCGCCGCCAAAACACCCGACGCCGATCCCCGCGCCATAGAGCCGGTCGCCGAGATCGATGGGCTGGGTCATATCGCCGATAATGAGCTCACTATAGATCCCCTTGGCGCGCGCCTCTTCCAGCATTTTTGGTGAAATATCTAACCCGTCAATTCGATGGAAGCCGTGCGCTGCAAGCGACTTACCCACCAACCCTGTGCCGCAGCCAAGGTCCAATATCCGCGTGTCCCTGTCGGGGCAATGGGCGGCAAGCATGTCCGCCGCGATCTGCGGCGCGATATAGCCATAATCCTGCTGCAGGTTCGCCTCGTAGCTCGGCGCCCAATCTTCATAGACCTCGCTCGAATCGCCCGAACCGCCACCTAGCGCGGTCAGCCGGGCGACAAACCCTTCCAGTTCCTTCGTCATCGTACGGCCTCCCGCTTGGCCTTTAACTCAACCCGTATACATCACGCGCCGTCTGCGCACCGATATAGCCATAGGCGACATCCCGCGTGACCAGCGCGCGATCCCGGTCATGTGGATCGCCGTAACCGCCACCGCCCGGAGTAGCAACGCGCAGAATACTGCCGCGCGGCAGCTTCTGTTCCTGGACTGCAGACGGCAATTCCTGCGCCGTTCCCGCCGGGTCGAGCATGAACAGGCCGGTTGCGCCATCTGCACCACCTTCAACACCGGGAGCCGCGACGTCCTGCCGCTCGCCGCTGAGACTGACCGTGATGTCATCACCGAGGATGCGATAGTCCCGCACGATCCCGTCGCCACCCCTGTGCGCACCGGAGCCACCGGATCCGGTGCGCAACGCGTAGGTTTCCACCCGTACCGGATAGGCATGCTCCAGAGCTTCGACGGGCAGGTTAGCGCTGCCCGACGTCAGGGTTCGAACCGCGTCGATACCGTCGCGATGTCCCTGCGCACCGATCGCGCCTGCAACAGTCTCGTAATCGACGAAATAGCGGCCCGTGCGGGGATCGGTGCCAGCCAAGACCAGCAGATGATGCGGCCCGGAGCCGGCGAAGCTACGGTCGGAGATGGCCTGCGACAACGCGACCAGGATCACATCCGACAACACACTGCAGGAGATCGACCGGGTACCGACCGGCGCCGGAGCGACCGGCTGCACGATGCTGCCGGGCTCCGCGTCGATGCCGATCACCCGAAAGGCGCCGCCATTCGCTGGTGCGTCCGGATCGAGCAGCGCCTTGACGACGCAGAACACGGTCGCGACCAGCGCCTGGTTGGGGATGTTACGCGCCGTACGCAGTTGCGGATCGGTGCCGTTGAAATCGAAGTTCAAGTGCCCCGCCGCGACCGTTACGATGCAGGTGATCCGCGCGAAGGTGCCCATCGCATCGCCGCTCAGAAAATCCTCGGCCTTGTAACTGCCATCCGGCAGCGCCGCGACCGCGGCCTGAAAGCGACGTTCGGTAAAATCCAAATAGGAGTCGAGCGCGTTCTCGAACAGCTCAGCCCCGTAACGTTCGACCAGGGCGGAGACGGCGCGAATGCCGACATGGTTCGCAGCCAATTGCGCGTTGAGGTCCCCTTCCCGCTCCTCCGGCGTGCGCGAATTGAGCAGCACGATTTCGAAGATATCGCGCGACAGCTCACCCGCACACACGAAACGCACCGGTGGCAGTCGCAGCCCTTCCTGGAAAATGCTCTCGCACACCGCGGCCTCACTGCCCGGCACCATGCCGCCGACATCGGCGTGATGGGCGATGTTCGCGACATAGGCGACGATGCGGCCATCATGGAAAACCGGCGCCACCAGATTGAGGTCCGGCAAGTGCGAGCCGCCGCCATTGTAAGGGTCATTGGCCAGGAACATGTCTCCCGGCCGGATTTCGTCTTCCGGAAAGCGTTGCTGCAGGCTTTCGATAGCGCCAATCATAGAGCCCAAATGGATCGGCACATGCTCCGCCTGGGCGACGACTTCGCCTTTGGCGTTAAACACGGCGGTCGAGAAATCGTTACGTTCTTTGATATTCGGTGAGAAAGCCGTGCGCATCAGCGTGACGCCCATCTCTTCCGCTGCGGCGAGGACATGGCGGCCAATCACCTCGGTCGTCACCGGGTCGAGCGTTTTCGTCATCCGCGCGCCTCCATGCTGATCAAAATGTTGCCCAGCCCATCAATGTCGACCTTCGAGTCCGGCGGCACAACGGTCGTCGAATCGGTTTGCTCCACAATGGCGGGGCCCAAGAAATTGTGACCGGGTCCGAGCTGAGCTCTGTCAAAGACTGGCGTTGCGACGAAACCAGAGCCAGGGAACCAAACCTCCCGGTGCGACAGGATCGCGTCACTCGCGCTTCCAGGCGCCCTATCCTGCATTGCCGGCGTGTAGGGTTGCGGTGGCACTGCGAGGCTGAGGCGCATGGTCACAATTTCGACGGGCTGCCCCGGCATGTCATACCCGTTCAGTTCTTTATGGTAACGGTGAAACGCCTCGACCAGCGCGCTTAAACCAGCCCAGTCCAGCTCATCACCCTTCAAGGGTAAAGTGAATTCGAAGGCCTGCCCAGCATAGCGCATGTCGACCGCATACTCGGCGTCGAGCGTTGCCATCTCCAGCTTCTCTTCGTCACACCACTTCCCGCCGCGCTCAACTAAAATCGCCTTGCCTTCCAGGAATGCCGAAAGATGTTCTTGCGATGCGATCAGCAAGCGGGTGATGCTGAAATCTCCGCGCCGGTCGGCATCAAGCAGCCCGACCGCCGACAAGAGTCCCGGTTTAGTCGGCACGACCACCGTACGAATGCCAATTTCCCGCGCCACCTCGGCCGCGTGCAGCGGACCGGCGCCGCCAAAAGCCGCCAGTGCGTAGTCGCGCGGATCCTCGCCGCGCTCGATCGTCACGACCCGAACCGCGCCCATCATGTTGACGTTGACGATCTCTACGATGCCCGCCGCGGCGGCGACAGGATCGAGTCCGGCCTTCTCACCCAGCACCCGCAACGCTTCCGCCGAATTGTCCGGAAAGACCGTCATCGCACCGCCGATCAACGCGCCGCCCGACAGCCGCCCCAGTAAAACGTTGGCGTCCGTAACCGTCGCCTGCGTCCCGCCGCGGCCATACAGGGCAGGCCCTGGGTCGGCGCCGGCACTCTGCGGGCCGACCTTCAGCAAGCCGCCCGGATCGACCCAGGCGATGCTGCCACCCCCGGCGCCGATTGTGTGAATGTCGAGGGTCGGCACGCGCACCGGAAAACCCGCCATCTCGACCAACCCGCGTTTCGTCGGCTGACCTTCGCGGATCAAACTGACATCGGTCGAGGTGCCGCCCATATCGAAGGCGATCAAGTTCGGCTGCCCCGCCTGTGCGGCCAGGTTAGCCGTTGCGACGACACCGCCCGCCGGCCCCGACAGGAAGGTATTGATCGGTGCCTTGCGCACCGTCGCTACCGACACGCAGCCGCCATTCGACTGCATCACTAGCGGTGCCGTCTGCAGCCCCATCGCCGCAAGGCCTGACGAGAAGCGTTCCAGATAACGGTCGATTACGGGTAATAGGCTAGCGTTGATACCGGCGCTGGCAAAACGTTCAAACTCGCGGAACTCGCGCAGGACATCGCTCGACGTGCAGACGAAGATTTCTGGCCACATTTCCTGGACGATTTCACGCGCCGCATCCTCATGCGATGGGTTGGCATAGGCGTGCATGAAACAGATTGTGATCGCTTCGACGCCGGCCTCCTGCAGCGCGGCAACCGCAGTTCGCGCCGCTTCCCTGTCGAGCGGCACGACCTCCTTACCGGTCTCGTCGAGACGGCCCGGAACCTCAAAAATACAGTCGCGGGTTACCGGCGGCACCGGTTTGGAAACGTCGAGATTGTAAAAACTCGGCCGGCGTTGGCGGCCGATCTCCAGCACATCGCGGAAGCCGGTCGTCGTCAACATGCCCGCCTTTGCATGCCGCCGCTGGAGGATCGCATTGGTCGCCAGGGTCGTCCCGTGCACCAGCAGGTCTATGGACCCTGCCGCGTGCCTTGCCTGCTTCAACAGCGCGTCGATTCCATCGAGAATGCCTCGCGCAGGATCGTCCGGCGTGGTCGGCAGCTTATGAACCGCCAGCGTTCCGACCGCCCGGTCGAGCAGTACCAGATCGGTAAATGTCCCGCCGGTATCGACGCCGATCGAAAGACTATTCACGTCGATTTACGGGTCGCGGTCGCCGGTTTAGGTGCGCTCAGCGAGCGCATCAAATCGCCATGATTGTCCAACCCTGGGTCGATACCCAAGGTTTCGAACGCCTTCCAGAACGACGCCTGGTTGGCGCTGAACACCGGCTTGCCAAGATCCTTCTCCAGCAGATCGACCATCTCCAGCGCGCGCACTTGCGTGCAGGCGACGAAGACAGCGTCGCTTTCGTCGGTCACCGTCTCCTTGACCTTATGATAGACATCTGTCGGCTGAATGCGGGCATGGTCGAACATATCGAGCATATCGAAGGTGCCCAGCCGACCAACCTCAATGCCCTCGCTTTCCAAATAGCGGCGCAACCGCTCGTTTGTCGTCTCGACATAGGGCGTCACAACATCGACCCGGCGCACATTATTGCGCTGCAAGGCCTCCGCCATCGCGCCGGTCGTCGAAATGGCCGGCACCCCGGCGATTTCCAACAGTTCTTTCTGGAAGCCGGCGTTCCAGGCAGCGCCCTGATAGAAGCTGGCGCTGGTGCAGCCGAACAGCACGACATGCGGTTCGGCCATAATAACCCGCTCGCAGGCCGCCTTGCCCTCGAATTCCATCGCCCGCATCGTATCCGCGGTCCCTTCCCGCTCGCAGGCGATACGCGCTGTGGAAACGGTCACCCCGTCCGGCACGAGCGACCAAAGCTCGCGCTCCATCGTGTTGTTTACCGCGGGTACCAGCAGCCCGATCCGTGCGCGCCATCCATGCATGAGAGTTCCTCCGTCAGCGGGATTTATCTGACAACAAGCATATAGGGTGCGAACGAAAGGCGTAAATGCGGGAGGTTTTAGATCACCACGTCAGACGTAATCTTAGTCACGATGAGGCCGGACGGTTCGTCGCTGCCAGAGCAACGGACGGCTGCACAGCCCCTGGCGGGCAATGTCAGAGCAAAACGGCTTGAGGCAGACAAGGCCGTTCTTTAGCCTCGTC
>CAXAGK010000208.1:0-6824 GCA_963968305.1 uncultured Rickettsiales bacterium
AAGGTTTGGCGGGCGATGAATGGTTCAAAGGACAATTAGTATTGGTTAGGTAGCTAGTAAGGCATCCATTGAGATGTTGAATGCCCTAGGTATCATCCCCCGCAGCCGACAACTGCGATGGTTTCGATCTCGATCAAGGCGTCCGGGTTTACGAAGCCGGGGCTGATGACGGTCGCGCTGGCGATATCGGCGTTCGGGAAGAGTTCCGAGCGAACCTTACTGTAAGCCCCATAGTGGCGCATGTCGGAGACATAGCAGGTGATCTTTACCACATCGCCGAAGGACGATCCGGCTTCCTTTAATACGGCTTCGATATTGGCAAAGACCTGTCGCGCCTGTGCATCCATATCGCCAACGCCGACGATTTGACCATTGGCGTCCTGCGCGATTTGGCCGGAGACGTATAGCGTCTCTCCGATTTGGACACCTTGGGCGAATGGAGCCTTTCCGACACGTGGTGATGGTGGGTTAATGAGTTTCTTTTGGTGCATGGATTACTCCTAACGTAATTTTAGATCCTCCTCACCCTACTCCCCTCCCGCGAGGGGAAAGGGTTAGGGTGACGGGCTTGCTTACTTCTCCATAAAGGCCCGACCGATCAACTGGCGGTGGACCTGGTTCGTGCCTTCCCAGATCTGAGTGATCTTGGCGTCGCGCATCAGGCGTTCGACTTTGTATTCCTTGATGTAACCATAGCCGCCATGAAGCTGCACGGCTTCCGTCGTCATCCGCATGGCGAGGTCTGAGGCGCGCATTTTTGCCATTGAGGCTTCGGTGGAAAAATCAGGGGCGCCGCTATCGATGAGCTGTGCTACGTGACTGAGAAATGCTTCGCAGAATGCAAGCTCCGTCGCGAGATCGGCGAGGAGGAACTGAATGCCTTGGAACTCGATGATCTTGCGCCCGGATTGCTGGCGCTCGTTAATATAGGAAACGGCCTCGTCGAAAGCCGCACGAGCAATGCCGAGGGCGTGGGCGGCGACACTTGGGCGTGATTTGTTGAGGGAGGCGAGGAGTAGTTTTAAACCGTCACCTGGATTGTGCAGCAAGTTGGCGCGCGGCACCCGCACACCGTCGAAAGCAAGGGTCGCCGTTGAGGACGCCCGGTGGCCCATTTTGTTTTCTCGATTGATGGTCGTCACGGGCGATTCTTTTGTTTCGACTAGGAGGACGGAGATCGCTTGTTTCGGATCCTTAATCTCGCTCCATTTGCCGAAGACCAGTAGATATTCGGCGACGTCGCCATTGGTGATGAATGTCTTCCCCCCGTCGATCATTATCTCGTCGCCATCCGGCGTGAATTTCGTGCGCATACCGGTGGCATCCGATCCGGCGGACGGTTCCGTAATACAGAGCGAGGCGAGGGCGCCTTCGGCCAATCCCGGCAGCCAACGTTTCTTCTGCTCGTCGTTGGCAAAATCGATCACCGGTTTCATGGCGTGGTAGTTGGTCGCCCAGATGATTCCGGTTGCCGCACAGGCGGCGGTGATTTCTTTCACGCATTCCAGGTAGCAGGCAAAGGAGGTTTGTGCTCCGCCGTATTCTTCCGGCACGAACATGGCGTTGAGACCGAGCTCGTTGATATCCTTCACATTGTCCCAGGGGAAGTCGCCTGATTCATCGTAGGCCGCGGCGCGGGGCGCGATACGGTCGCGGCTCATTTGCCGGACACTATCGAGGATAAGCTGTTCTTCTTCGGGAAGGTTGATTTGCGATTTCAGTCGGTCGAAGACGAGCATTTGGTTAGGTCTCTTACTTGGTGTCATCCTTTGACGGGCTCGGGATGAGGTTTCAGTTTTCAGAGTGACGCTACTTTGCGTCAATGAGCGAAGGTTTGCCCGCCGTCGAGGTAGATCGTACCGCCGGTCATGAACGGGATATCTTCCACCAAGAGTGCGGCGACCAATTTGGCGACGTCTTCCGCCTTCCCCGGCCCGCCGGTTGGTATCCGTTCCGAGAGTAGTTTTTTGACTTTCTCACTTTCCAGAAAATCTTTGTTCAGGTCGGTTTCAATATAACCGGGTGCGATGTTGAGAGTACGAATTTTGTATTTCGCCCATTCAGCTGCGAGAACCCGCGTCATGCCGCCAAGTGCAGCTTTCGATGTGCAGTAGGCGAGGTTGAAGGGAGCCCCGATCCATCCAAAAGAGGAGCCCATGTTGAAGATCATCCCACCACCTTGGCGTTCGAAGTGGGGAAAGACTTCACGGCAGCCCAACATCACGGCAGTGACGTTGATCTCCATGACTTTCTCGAAATCGCTGCGCTCCAATTCCTGACTCTTTGAATTGGTGTGGAGACCGGCGTTATTGACCAAGGCCTTGATCCCGCCAGCCTGTTCCGCGACCCAAGCGAAGCTATCGCGCAACTGCACTTCGTCGGTCGCGTCGCACACGCAAAGCAAAAATCGAGACGGGTCTTCACAGCCGAGCGGCGCGTCTCCGGTGCGCGACAGGCAGGCGACTTTAAAGCCACGCCGATTGAGTTCGATAGAGAGGGCCGCGCCAATACCGCGGCTTCCACCGGTGACGATAACAGCGCCATCCGCCATCCTAGCGATCCTTGAACTTGGCTTCGCGCTTATCGACGAAGGCGTTCATGCCTTCGAGCGAGTCTTCCGTCTGGAACGCGAGTGTGTTGAGATCGGCTTCTATTTTGAGACCTTCGAGGACCGAGACGTCAAGCGCCCGCATGACTGATTCTCGTGCGAGCTTCAGAACCGGTAAGGAATAACATGTGAACTCGCGGGCATAAGCCATGGCGCCTTCCATCGGATCGCCCTCGATAATCCGGCTGACCAAGCCGATGCGCTCCGCTTCCATGGCTTCAACCGTGCGTCCGGTCATAACCAAATCCAAGGCACGGCCTTCGCCAACCAGGCGGGGCAGGCGGATGGTGCCACCGTATCCCGGGATGAGACCTAGCTTGATTTCCGGCAGGCCGACCTTGGCGCTGGGTGTCGCCAAGCGGTAGGTGCAGGCCAGTGCCAATTCCATGCCGCCGCCGAAAGCATACCCGTTAATGAGCGCGATTGACGCAATCGGGATATCGTCGAGCTGCGCGAACAGCCGTTGGCCGCGATGGGCGGATGCTTTTTGTTCGCCGAGTGAACGACCGTAGAGTTCCTTAATATCGGCACCGGCGCTGAAGGCACGGTCGCCGGCGCCGGTAATGATAAGGGCGCGAGCGTCGGTGGCTGCGGCCTCAGCGATGGCATTGCCGATCTCGCCGACGATCTCGAAGCTTAACGCATTCAGGGCCTCTGGGCGGTTCAGCGTGATGACGGCGAACTCGTCTTGGCGAGTTAATTCGACGGGCATACCTCTTTTACTCCTATCGGGTGCGTCATCCTTCGACAGGCTCTGGATGACGCGTTTGTCAGTACATATCATCGCCACTTGTCATCCAGAGCTTGTCGAAGGATGACCCGGCACGAATTTAGGCTTCCTTCGGCTTCGCAAAGCGAATTGGATCGGGTTTCAGACGACCGTCTTTCGCCCATTCGGTCAATTCGCGTTTTAGGATTTTGCCGCTGGGGGTCAACGGGAACTCCGTCATGACCATGTAGTATTCCGGCATGTCGTATATCGACAAGCCGTGTCCGAACAAGTGACCGAGAACATCTTGCCCTTCGGGTTCGCTGCCGGTCGACAGGACCGCGAGGCAAACGCGTTCCCCCAGTCGTCCGTCGGGTACCGGGAAAGCAGCGGCTTTTTCGACATTCGGATGCTTGATCGCCAAGTCCTCGATCTTTTTTGGATGAATATTCTTGCCGCCCCGGATGATAATATCTTTAAGCCGGCCAACGAAGCGAAGGCAGCCATCTGCGTCGATCAAGCCAAGATCGCCGGAAAGGAACCAGCCGTCCTTGTTAAAACTTTCCTCGGTGGCTTTCTGATTATCGAAATAGCCGAGCATGAGGCAAGCACCTTTGCCGGCGATATGACCAACCTCGCCTTGCGGCATTTCAATATCAGGATTCTCCGGGTCGAAAATCTTTAGCCGGTACGCTTTACCAC
Organism: uncultured Rickettsiales bacterium; assembly: GCA_963968305.1. Classification (GTDB taxonomy): domain Bacteria; phylum Pseudomonadota; class Alphaproteobacteria; order UBA8366; family UBA8366; genus UBA6544. The sequence goes on from CAXAGK010000208.1 coordinate 4,020, forward strand.
CACGCCCGCAACTCTCGCAGATGGTTACCTGGGGGTCGTCGGGCCAAGTGTAGTGATGGGATGAATTTTCCGTCATGCCATAGACGTTCTGCGGCGTGACGCCCATCTCGACAAATGACTGCGCGGTGGCCGGCGGGATGGGTGCGCCAGCCATGTAAAAGACCTTCACGGTGCCCATCTTCTCCAAGCCGCGCTTACGCATTTCGGCCAGCGTATCCATGGCGTGGGTCGGGACCCCCATGATGTAGGTCGGCTCGGTCTCCAGTATCCAATCCAATTTCGAGATGCCGGCCGGAGGATCATCGGTCACGAACTCGCCGCCGAACAACAGCCATTGGGCAATGCCAACCCAAGCGATGTGGTGGGAGAGGGGGCTGAGCGATAACAGCCGCGACGTCTCATCATGCTTCCAATCGCGCACCATGTCCCGGGCGTTCGCGAGTAGTGTGTTGTCGGAATGCATGACGCATTTCGGCGTGCCGGTCGTACCCGACGTAAAAGCCAGGTAACATACTTTATCGGGATTCTCGTTACTTGCGGGAAGCTCGATATCTGCGGACTTGGTGATCGGAAATTCTGGCCCAGTTTCGCGCGTGGCAGGGACGCGATAGACCTTTCGCATGGCCGGCAGGCTTCCCAGAGCCTCGAACGGATCGTGCCGGGAGACATCCGCTCCCCAGCCTTCTTCGACGAGAATGGCCTTCGTCGAAAGGCGATCCAGTAGACCGGAGATCTCGTCTACCGTATAGGTGCGGTGGAGCGACGGATTACAGGCATATCCGTTGCGCGAACACGCCAAATACATGACCACCGATTCAATTCGGTTCGAGGCCCAGAGAGAGACGCGGTCATTCGCGCGCAATCCTTGCGCGGCGAGATCGGCGGACATCACATCGACCCAATGCACCAGCTCCGACCACGTGAGACGCCGGGCGCCATCGCGTAACGCGAATGCATCCGGGCGCGCCGCGGCGTTTTTGGCCAAAAGGCGGTAGTGGGTTTCGTCGCCCCAAGTACCATTGGCATGAAAAATTTGCGCTTCCGCCGGATCATGGCGGGTCAGGAGTGTATTGGTCATCGGATTCCATCTTCTACTCGGTCTTGTCCATAGTGATATACCTTAGGGAGCAAGAGTGGCCAGATAGACGTGCAGCAAACAACTAGGCAGTGGCGGCTTCGGCAGGTGTCACCAACTCATCGTCCGCTGTTTCTTCAGGCACTTCTTCCGATGCCTATGTACCATCGTCGGTGGTTGCGGTATCGGCATTCGAATAATTTTCATCGGTCGACTGTTGGACCACGGCGATTACGGAGGTTTTGAGGTTAGGCATATCCTCTGTGATTTGCGTTAGAGCTTTGCGGACGTCGTTGGTCAGCGCATTCGTCGTTTCTGTTTCTTCGAAGACATGCTGCACTGGCTCCGTCAGCGATTGTGCCGCGCGGGCCGCGTCTTGAATACTGCGCGCGATTTCGTTCGTGGCATCGCCTTGTTGGAGGACGGCTTCTTCAATTGCGCCGGAGATATTTTCGACTTCGCTGATTGTCTTGGAAATTTGATCACGGTTCGCATAAAAGGGTTAATTGCGGCGAATGTCATAACGCAAGGTTGTCGACGAAATCCTCTGATATTCTGCTCCCGAAACTGAAAGCATACCTGAAATGACACGGGCCCGCGTATGAATTGAACCGGGTGCAGACAACCTGTTTAACGTGCCATGATTTCTATCTCGAAGGGTTGCCGAGCATGGTCAAGGATTCTTCCACGGATTGATGGCTTCGATGTGAGCTTGCCGGAACGGCGGCTCCCTCAATATTCATAGGCAGAACAACGATATTAGGAATCCACTCATGTCTTCAGAAGTTCGTTCACAATTGGCGCCGACCGGCGTTTTGCGCGCCGCCATCAACATGGGCAATTTCCTGCTCGTCACCGGCAAAACCGCTTCCGGTGATCCCGATGGGGTTTCGCCCGATATGGCTCGCGAGTTAGCGCGACGTCTTGAAGTCGACTGCCAGTTGGTGCCGTTCGCCACGCCGGGCGAGTTGGCGGATGCCGCCGCGGATGACGTATGGGATATCGGTAATATCGGCGCAGAGCCGGAACGCGCGAAGACCATTGCTTTCACCGCAGCTTATGTCGAGATCGAAGCGACCTATATCGTACCCGCTGGCTCGCCCATTCAGTCGATCGAGGAAGTTGATCAACCGGGCAACCGTATCTCGGTGTCGGCGCGTAGCGCGTATGAGCTGTGGCTCAGCGACAATATCCAAAAAGCCGAGCTGAAACTGGCACAAGGTCTCGATGGGTCGTTTGATCTTTTCGTAGAGGAAAAACTTGAAGCCTTAGCTGGATTGCGGCCGCGCTTGATCACGGACATCGAGAGGTTGCCCGGCGCACGCATCCTCGATGGTCAATTCACGGCCGTCCAACAAGCAATGGGTACGAAACCGGATCGCGTAGCGGCGGCCTCTTACTTGCGGGATTTTGTCGAGGAGATGAAGGCGAACGGTTTTGTGAAAGGGTTGATCGAAAAGCACGGCGTTGTGGGCCGTCTCTCGGTCGCGCCGCCTGCCGGGTAAAAGCATCGGACGTTTTGCATTTTCGCAAATCGGTTTGCACAAACGCACGACCAATTGTCTCGCGCCTGAATCCGGCTTGTGAGAGAGTCCCGTACAACGCAATACGCGAGGAGGACAGCATATGCTGATCAAGGGACTTAATCATCTGGCGTTCATCACGTATGACATGACGAAGACCGTGCGATTCTAACGCGATCTTCTGGGTATGACGCTTCAGGCCGGAAA
>CAXAGK010000209.1:0-6767 GCA_963968305.1 uncultured Rickettsiales bacterium
CTTGTATATCGGCCGGTACCGGCAGCTTCGCACCCGCGAGGTGTCAAGCCATGGCACGATGAAAAGAACACCGATCGAGCCGAACATCGTCAGCACGCCGCCGAGTTTTGCCGGAATTAACCAGAAGAACTCGAAAGTAATAGCACGGAGCATCGCGTAGAATGGCAGAAAGTACCATTCCGGCACGATATGCGCCGGTGTCGAGAGTGAGTTTGCCTCGATGTAGTTATCCGCATGCCCCATGTAGTTAGGCAGATAGAAGACGAACAGCGCGTAGATAAGTATGAAGGCGATGAGACCCACCGAATCTTTTGCGGTGAAATACGGCGTAAACGGGACCGTGTCTCGGCCTGGCTTCACATCAATACCGTCGGGATTATTTGAGCCCGCAATATGAATTGCCACCACGTGCAATCCAACAACGCCGAAGATCACGAAGGGCAGCAAGAAGTGAAGCGAAAAGAACCGGTTCAGCGTCGCGTTATCGACGGAGAAGCCGCCCCACAACCAAGTTACGATCGGATCGCCAATAATCGGAATGGCCGAGAATAGATTGGTGATAACGGTAGCGCCCCAGAAACTCATCTGGCCCCATGGCAATACATAACCCATGAAGGCAGTACCCATCATCAACAGCAGTATTATAATGCCCAGCATCCAGATAATTTCTCGCGGCGCTTTGTATGAACCGTAGTAAAAACTGCGAAAAATATGGATATATACGACAATGAAGAACATCGACGCACCGTTCATATGGATATAGCGGATCAACCAACCGTAATTAACATCCCTCATAATGCGCTCGACGCTGTCGAATGCATGGTCCACGTGGGCTGTATAATGCATTGAGAGGATAATGCCGGTTACAATCATCACCACCAAACAGACGCTCGCCAAGGCGCCGAAATTCCAAAAATAATTCAGATTCTTGGGCATCGGAAAATCCCGATACTCATGCTGCATGTAAGAGAAGACGGGCAACCGCTCGTCGACCCAACGAATCACGGGGTTCGTGATTTCCTGTTTCGAACTCATTGCGGTACTCCCTTAACCGATCTTGATCTTGGTGTCGTCGAGGAACTTATAAGGCGGAACCGCAAGATTGAGCGGTGCCGGGCCCTTACGAATGCGCCCCGACGTATCGTAATGCGAGCCGTGGCAGGGGCAGAACCACCCGCCGTATTCACCCTTCGGATCGCTGGCTTTCTGGCCGAGCGGCACGCAGCCGAGATGAGTACAGACACCGAGGAGGATCAGCCATTCCGGTTTTTGCGTCCGGTCCGCATCCGCTTGGGGATCGATCATCTGGTCCAACGCAACCGCACCGGCGGTCTTGATTTCCTCAACGGAGCGTCGGCGCACGAACACAGGCTTCCCCCGCCATTTCACCGTGATGCTTTGACCCATCTCGATCTTGCTCAAATCGACTTCCGTCGATGCCAACGCCAAGACGTCCGCAGCCGGATTCATTTGATCGATCAATGGCCACGCAAACGACGCTGCGCCAACAGCACCCATCGCGCCCGCGGCCAACACCAGAAAATCGCGTCGAGACTCGTCGTGGTCCGCCGCTTGGGACGATTCCGCCATGCCCCCCACCTCTCTTAAATTACAAATGCTTACGCCGCCTCAATACAAGGCCAGCGCATATTACCCTACCGTTCACGCCATGCGCGCCCATGCGACACCCTGACGCATGTCTTAACTTCCCTCACAATGCCCTGTTTAAAAGGAAATGTGAAGGACACGCCCGACGTGACCGTCCGTAAGGCGTCCGTATAATGCAATTTATGTATCGAGGCAAAGCCTCCGCAACGATTTCAGAGATTTCGACCCCGTGAGCATCCGACTGGCACTATATCAACCGGACATTCCGCAGAATGCGGGGACGCTGTTGCGCTTGGCCGCGTGCTGTGAGGTGCCGTTGGAGATCATTGAGCCTTGCGGTTTCGTCTGGTCGGACCGGCGGTTACAGCGGGCGGGCATGGATTACACGGAGCTGGCGCATGTCACCCGGCATATCTCTTGGGAGGCCTTTCGCGAGGCCCTTCCCGGCCGACTGCTTCTATTGACGACCACCGGCGCCGAAGTTCACACCGAAGTCGCCTTCGAAGATGGAGATGTATTGCTGCTTGGCCGCGAGAGCGCCGGCGTGCCGGAGGACGTACACGCCGCCGCCGATATTCGTCTCCGCATCCCGATTGCGGAAAATGCGCGCTCTCTCAACGTGGCGCTCGCGGGCGCCATGGTCTTGGGCGAAGCGCTGCGCCAAACAAATGGATTTCCAGGCCAAAGGACAGCTGCCGCATGAATGAGGAATACCGGGAGAAGGCGAAAAACTGGTTCGAAACCCTGCGCGACGATATTTGCACCGCTTTCGAGGCTATCGAGGACGATCTATGCGGCCCATTCGCGGATCGCCCGGCGGGCCGCTTTGAACGCAAGGCCTGGGAACGCCCAGCGGAGCAGTCGGATAGCGGCGGTGGCGGTGTCATGTCAGTGATGCGGGGCCGCGTCTTTGAGAAAGTGGGCGTCAACGTCTCCACGGTTCACGGGGAATTTTCAGAGGAGTTCCGCAAACAAATACCGGGCGCCGACGAAGATCCGCGGTTTTGGGCCAGCGGCGTGTCGCTCGTAGCGCATCTACAATCGCCCCTGGTACCGGCAGTGCATATGAACACTCGGCACATCCAGACCACGCGGATGTGGTTCGGCGGCGGCGCCGATTTGACGCCAATGTACCCGGTCGATGCCGATACGGCAGATTTTCACGACGCCTTCAGAGGGGCCTGCGATCCCTACAGCAATTCCCGGTACGACGAATACAAAAAATGGTGCGACGAATATTTTTTCCTGCCCCACCGGAACGAACAGCGCGGCGTCGGTGGCATATTCTACGACTATCTGGACAAGGATTGGGATCGCGATTTCGCCTTCACACAAGATGTCGGCAAGGCGTTTCTCGACATTTATCCGAAAATCGTGCGCCGTCACATGAACAACGATTGGACGGCGGAACAGCGTGAACATCAATTGGTTCGGCGTGGGCGATATGTGGAATTCAATCTACTGCACGATCGCGGCACGAAATTTGGACTGATGACGGGCGGCAATACAGAAGCCATTCTGATGTCTATGCCGCCGGAAGCGCGCTGGCCATAGAGTAAAGCGGTGAATTGGGAGAATAGGAAAAGCACGATGTTGGGGATTTATAGATATTTAGCGGTTTTATGCGTCATTTGCGGGGCAAGCCTGTCACCGGTGGCCGCGCAAGACCTGCCGCTCGGCGCGTTCTTTGGATCGTTCAAGGGCGGCGGTGTCGCGGAGAACCGAGACAGCATTTATTTCGGCGTCACGGTGCGGGATTTTGACGTCACGATTCAGCCGGAAGGCCAGGGTTTCAAAGTCGATTGGGCGACGATCATCCGAAGCGGCGGCGACCCAAACAACCCAAAGGTCAAACGTAAGGCGCAATCCGCGACTTTCCTCGCGACGGACAAACCCGGCGTCTATCGCGCGACCGACCTTGCCGACCCCTTGCTAGGCGGTAAGTACGCATGGGCCCGGATCGCAAAACAAACTTTGTATGTCTACGCCCTGCTGATCGATCACGAGGGGCGTTACGACATGCAAATTTATGAACGCACAATCAAACCGTCAGGCATGGATTTCATCTTCCAACGTGTCCGTGACGGCGAGCCGGTCCGGACGGTCAAAGGCAAACTTATCAAATACGCGAATTAGCGGATGGGCCGCCTCGGGGGAAAGAATGCGGTCGTCATCGGCGCGGGTTCAGGCGCGGGCCGCGCCGCAAGCTTGCTCTTCGCCCGTGAAGGCGCGGCCGTTGCCTGTGTCGAGAACGATACGACGATGGGGGAAGAAACCGCAGCGCTGATCCGTACTGAAGGTGGGGATGCCGTTTTTATTGAATGCGACCTCGCACATTCGACGGCCATCGAGGGCATGGCGCGATCTTGTATGGCGTGGCGGGACACCCTCCATGTCCTGTTCAACAACACCGTTCTGACGGAGCCCGCTGAATTCGAGGATATCTCTCTCGAGGATTGGAACCGTCAAATCGCCGTCAACCTCACCGCACCTTTCCTGTGCAGCCAAAAACTCCTGCCAGCGTTGAAAGCAGCGGGCGGCGCGGCGATCATTCATCACGGCTCCATCGACGGCGTGCTCGGCAATCCCACGCTGGCCGCCTATTCAGCCGCCAAGGGGGGGCTACAGCCACTGACACATGTGATGGGCCATCGGTTGGCGCAGCACGATATCCGAGTGAATTGTATAAATACGGGTTTGCTGCGCAGTGGCGAGGACGGCATTCCGGCGCGTGGCACGACGCTGTCACGCAATCCGGCGGACGAACAACGCAAAATCCAAGCGACGCCGCTGGCCCGCGCTGGGCGGTTCGAGGAATCCGCTGAGGTGGCGCTTTACCTGGCAAGCGACGAGTCGTCCTATATTAACGGCAGTGTCATCACCCTTGATGGCGGGCGCACCGGATTGACGCCAGGTACATTCTAATTATCACCGCTTCCTATGCTTTCTCGCCGGGCAGCCGTTTAACCGCGGATTCGTCCGTTGGCTCTTCCGGTCGAACACTGCCGTATTCCGGCGTCATGAAATAGATCAGGACCATGCGGCCCTCGGAGCCGGCGGTGATTTGGTGATATTGATCTGATGGTAGGCAGACCAATTCACCCGCCTTCACCGGCAGATCGCCGCGATCCTTGAACGTCACAATCCCTTCGCCTTCGACAATATACATGACCTCGTCTTCTTCCGGATGCATGTGCATCGGTGTTACTTGCCCCGGCTCGTAACAATTCATGCGGACCATCAAACGGTCTGTCGACAGGACCTCTTGATTGACCCGTGCGTCTGAAGAAAATTTTATGATATCGGCGAGATTTATGGTTTTGGCGTCTTTGGTCGCGTTCATCGTCCAAATCGTCCTTAAGATCACGAATTGTATTCTAACGGATTTATTGGGTTGGAAAAGTGCGCTTGAAGGGGTAATTGGACGCCAATATTGTTCCCCTTAACACTTGCAGGAGAAGCAATTCAATGACGCGTCAGGTTTGGTTCATGGTCATCTGCGGCGTTATCATCGTGATGATCGGCGGTGGAATGCGGCAGATTTTCGGCATCTTCCAAGTACCGATTACGTTGGATTTGGACATTGGCCGCGACTTTTTCGGCCTCGTCATCGCCGCTCAGGCACTTCTCTATGGCGTGTCGCAACCGGTCGCCGGCTTGCTCGCGGATCGCTATGGCTCAATCCGAATTATCGTCGCCGGCACTATCCTCTACGCGCTCGGCCTCTGGTGGACGAGCATCAGCACGACCCCGATGGATTTGTTCCTCTCCCTTGGCCTAGTGGTCGGTTTGGGATTGAGCGGCCCCACCCAAGTCTTGGTCCTGGGCGCGGTTGGGAAGGTTGTTCCCAACGAACATCGCAGCCTGGTCTTCGGTACCGTCATCGCCGCCACCTCGTTCGGCATGTTCTTTTTCGTGCCCGGCGCGCAGAAACTCATCGACGCCTTGGGCTGGCGCGAAACTTTCGTCGTCATCGCACTCATAGTGGCCGTCTTACCATTCATCGTAATCGGTCTGCGCGGGGCGCCGGAGATCGATTTTGGGGGGCCCAAACAGTCCTTGCGCGAAGCTATCGGCGAAGCCCGTTCGCATACCGGTTATATCCTGTTGACCCTTGGTTTCTTCGTCTGCGGTTTCCACGTGACCTTCGTGGGAACCCACCTTCCGGCGTTTTTGACGGATGAAGGCGTCTCCACGACATACGCCTCCATTTCGCTTGGCCTCATCGGGCTCTTTAATGTCGCAGGCGCGTATCTATTCGGGGCCCTTGGCGATCGCTTCAGTAAAAAGAACCTTTTGACGGGTCTATATCTCGCCCGAGCTGTGCTGATGGCTTTGGTTCTAATCGTTCCCGTCAATGATATAACAGCCATATTTTTCGGCATATGCATGGGTTTCCTGTGGCTGGCAACGGTCCCCCTGACAAGCAGCATTGTGGCTCAGGTATTCGGGACACGCTATTTCTCGATGCTGTTTGGCGTTGTCATGATGAGCCACCAATTTGGCAGTTTCGCCGGTGCGTATCTAGGCGGCCTCGTGCAAGAATTAACCGGGTCGTACGACTTAATGTGGATGGCATCGGTGGCACTGGGTCTGATCGCCGCGCTGTTGCACTGGCCAATCCGCGAGCAACCATTGAAGCGATTGTCGAGCGAAACCGCTTCGTAAGCCTGCAATCCTACCTTAGAGGATCGAGATATGAAGCTTCGCAAAACCATGATCATCAAGGAGACCACTGAGACGGACGGTTCCGGCAAAGCGTGCGACACGATCACTCGGGTCGTCGCCATCGCGGTCATCCAAAACCCATTTGCGGGCACTTTCGGCGAAGACCTATCCCCACTCTTCGATATCAGCGGCAAGCTCGGCACGCGGCTTATGGACGATGCGGTCGCCATGCTGGGCGGACCGCCCGTCAGCTACGGCAAGGCTGCAATAGTCGGTGTTGAGGGCGATATCGAGCATGGCGGAGCCGTGATCCACCCGAAATTAGGCAAGCCGATGCGCGCCGCGGTCGGCGGCGGAGCCGCGTTAATTCCATCGAACGCGAAGGTAGCGGCCATCGGCACGCCGATCGATCTGCCGCTCGGCCATAAGGACGAGGCTTGGTCCTTCGATCATTTCGACACCATGACCGTGATGGTCGCCGACGCGCCGCG
>CAXAGK010000210.1:0-6760 GCA_963968305.1 uncultured Rickettsiales bacterium
CTCTTGCGCATGATACCCATGATAACTCCGAAATCGTGTTATCTGGGGCAGCCCAAAATAAAATTTAGCTACCTATCACGACGCACCGCTCAAAATACCGTTCCAAATGACAAGCTTTGCTGCCAAAACAGCAAGTATGGCCCTCAAAAGCTTCTTGAAAAATGTATCACTAATTCGGCCAAGCAGATGCCGGCCCAGATAAGTGCCAAGCACAATGGACGGGATCATAGCCACAATGGCGAGGCCATACTCGGCAAAATTGAATCCTATAATGGCAAAACCAATTACCTTGAAAACGTGTCCCATTAAGGAGAACACGCTGATTGTCACAACCATAGATTGACGAGACAGATTGCGCCCAACCAAAAAAGTGCTCAACACCGGGCCGACGACACCAACGACAATATTCAATGCGCCAACGACAAACCCGGACGGGATGAACAGCCATAACGGTAGCTCCCAGTCGCGGAGCGATTTGAGGCCGTGCGAGAACAGGGTCAGTAAAATGAAACCGCCGATCAGAACCTGCACCCATTCCTTCGGCATCTCCTGAAACAGCCACAGGCCTGCCGCAATCCCGAGCGGCATCGGAATGCCGAAACGCAATATGATCGGCCACTGCATGTTCTCGCGCAGCAACCAAACGCGCCATCCATTTGAGAAGGATTGCACCGCGCCATGCACGGGAATTGCCGCCGCAGGTGGCATGAACTGCAGCATCAAGGCCAGCAGGAGCGTGCCGCCGCCGACACCAGTCGAGGTCGTGAGCGTGCAGGTGAAGAATATCGCCCCCGCCATCATCAAAATTTCCACCGAAGTCAAAAAATCACGCCTTTGCCACGCGGCAGAGCAAGGTCTTCAGGTTGGTTTGGTCCGAAATCGGGTCGCGTTGCGTCTTGTCGGTCATGAAATTCACCGACCGCCACGGATGATAGGGCTGCTTCTCACCCCAACCGATGGGCACGAAGACCGCGGATTTACGAATCCCCTGCGTAATCCAAGCACGCGCTTCGATGGAGCCGTGCGACGTCTCGACCCGTACCGTCTCGCCATCTTCGACCGCCAAAGAGGCGGCCTTCTCCGGATGCATTTGCACATAGAGATCGGGCCACATTTCCTGGGATTGCCAGAAATAGTGGGTCCAGCTGTGGAAATGCGGGGCGGGAGGGCGGCCAGTCACCAGCTCTGTGTCGTAGCCTTCCTGGCGCAGCTTTTCGCCCGGCGTCTCGTCGTTTGGCGAGACAATGCGCCCCGGCACCGCCAGAGTATTGGGATAAAACGGCGAAATGATGCCGTCGATATCGTCGCCGCCGTCCAGCTGCACATAAGGTAGATCGATAAGCTGCTCGCGCTCGCTGTAGAACACCGGCAGGGCGGAGAGACCCATGGTTTGGAATTTCTGGTCGAGGTCTTCGGTCCAGAATTGCAGTTTGCCGTTCGTAGTATTGAAGCGATACCCCTTGGGCGCGCCCGCCGCGGTCGTCCCTTCCATGAACAGCGTATCTTGTTCTTCGGCCTCTTCGCTCGCGACCGGAAACCGCACCCAGCGATAGGGCCGCGAGTGTAACCGCTTCTGGGTCAGCCCGCGCAATGTGGGGTGCTTGATCATCTCCGCATCCCAGAATTTCGCGGTGTCCTTATATTCTTCCTTCAAAACGTCATCGAAGCCGAAACGCTTGCCGAGCTCAGTCCAGATCCAGGCATCCGGTTTTGCCTCACCGGGCGGATCGATCAACCGGTCGACCCAAACGATCCGGCGGTCGTCATTGGCCCGGCCAATATCGCCAGCCTCGATCGCAGGGGCGGCAGGCAGGACATAATCCGCGAAGGCCGAGGTCTCGTTCTGGAACAAGTCGATATGCACCAACAGATCGAGCCCCTTGAAGGCCTCCCGCGTCGCTTCCTGGTTCGGCCATTGCGACATCGGGTTATTGCCCGCGATCAGTGCCTTCAACCGATAGGGTTTGCCGCGCAGCATTGACTCTGTCCAACCGGCCGGGCTCTTGCGAATTTTAGGTTTGGTAATCGGGGCGCGACGTTCTTGCGGCGCATCGGCCCAAAGTTCCGGCGCAAAGGACATGTTCATATAGGCGCCGCCCTTGCGGCCCCAATTGCCGGTAATCGCGGCGAGGAACATGAACACCCGATTGGTTTGCACCGAATTCGTATGCTGGTTGATGCCGCGGCTACAGAAAATTACGCAGCCATCGGCCTCCGCGACCTCTTTCGCCAAGCGCCGGATTTCATCCCCCGAGAGATCGGTGATGCCCGCCGCCCAATCCGGCGTATAGCCCTGTTCGTTGAGGAAATCGCGCCAGCGCTCCCAACCTTCGACCCAACCCTCGCAATAGCGCTGATCTTGCAGATCGTTGGCTAGAATGTGCTGACACATCGCCATGCCGAGCGCCATGTCGGTGCCAGGCCGGATGCCGTGCCAGCGATCCGCCTTGCTGGCGGTCGCGGTGAAACGTGGGTCGACCACCACCATCTTGGTGCGGTTCTTGACGCGCCAATTATTGACCATGCCGAAATAGACCGGCCGGGTCTCCGCCTGATTGTCGCCAATATAAAGGTACATACCGGCGCTGCCGATATCATCCTCGACATAGGAATTACCGCAACCATTCGCCCCATGCGTCAGAGCATAGGAGAGATTCTTACCGGCGGCACAGAATGGATCGGTGGTTTCCACATTCGGCGTACCCCACATCTGGCCGAACATCCGAATGAAGCCGCGGATCGTAATCATCCCAGTGCGGGTTCCAGCAAAGATGCCGAGCGCCTCCGGCTCCGTCTCCCGCAGGGGGCCAATCTTAGCCGCGATCTCGTCGAAAGCCTGCTCCCAACTGATCGGCTCAAACTTGCCCTCGCCGCGTTCGCCGACGCGCTTCAAAGGCTGCGTCAGCCGCCGGTCATTGTGATACATCTGCAGGGTATGCTGCGATTTCGGACAAACCCGGCCCTGCAAGATCGGGTCTTCTTCATTTCCGGTCACCTTAACCAGCTTGTCTCCCGCGAAATGGAACTTCACGCTGCAAGTGTTAAAGCACAGCGTGCAACTGCCGGGCTCGACCCGGTCCGGTTTGCGGTCCGGGCGGTCGACACCATAAGGAAAGTCCGCGCCATTTCCGTCGAACGCGCGCTGCGCTGCCGGCGGGTCAACCACGGCGGGTTGTTTGCGTTCTTGCAGCGGCACTGAATTCTCAGGCTGGTCCAATCGGTCGAGATAGACCGTCGCCGGGCCCAATAAAAAAGAATCGTGATCACGGATCGCGCGTCCATCCGCTTCCGCCACCGCCACATGATCGTCCCGGTCGCCGAATGTAATGGCTTGGCCCGGACACACGCTGGCACAGGCTGGCCCCATGCCTTCGCTGCGCCGGTCGGAGCAAAGATCGCATTTAACGGCGTGATGGCCGCGCGGGTCATACCCCATGGCCCCATAAGGACAGGCGGTGACGCACTCGCCGCAACCGGTGCAGAGGTCTTCGTTCACCGACACCACGCCGGTGTCGGGATCTTTCGCAATTGCCTTCGGATTGACCGGGCAAGCGCGCAGACAAGCCGGCCGTTCGCAGTGCTGGCACGCCACGGTGAGAAAATCGAGACCAGGCGCCTCGCCGTCCGGCAGCCAAACAACTCGGTTGCGGTACTCCCCCGGGCCCAAGCCATGCTCTTGTTTGCAGGCGGCCTCGCAGCTCTTGCACCCGATACATCGCTCGAGATCGAACATGAGAGAAAGACGGCCCATTTCTAGCCCCTTACCACTTGGTCAAATGCCACCAATAAATCTCTCCGCCATCGGCGACATAACCGGCGAAGAAAGTCACGGTGATTACATGAATGAAAAGACCAACCACGAATAGTGCGGCCAAGCTCAAATGCGCCGCCCGCCAATAAGCCTGCGCCCGTCCAACGCTTTCACGGGCACCGATCAAAACTTCCTCTTCGCGCACCAACCGCAGATAAGACCACGTGCGAGCCGGATTGCGGAGCCAGTGCGACAGGTTCGGCGAATATAGGGCTTCCGATGCCGTCGGATCGAGCGCCGCCAATATCGCTTGTTTGCGTTCGATCAAGCCGCGCAGCCGCGCCTGCAATTCTGGGTCAGGCGTGCCGAAGGCAGGGCGTTTGGTCCCCATGGTCGCCGCCATGCGCCGCGCGCCGTAAATGCGCGCCCAAACACCGAGCGCCGCGAGAGCGACCAAAGCCAGGATCAGCAAGGCCGGCGGCCGGCGCATATATCCGACCGAGTGAATGGCGATACAAAGCGTGCCCACGCACGCTAGGTTTACATGCGCCGCGAACCACGCCACCGGAGAGGCCTTGCTCTTTCCTCGCTTGGCCACGGAAAAGCTCGCCGCCATCAACAACAAGGCCGCACCCGACACACCCATCAGGTAAAGCTGCGGACTGCCGGGCGTACGCCAGACTTCCGGCATGCCTGGCAGGAGCAGAAAATAAAGGGCAATCGCCACCACCGTGGCCCCGACCAGCAAGGTCAGACGGCGGTTATCGAGATCAGGACGTTTCATGACGGATAGCAAGAATAGGCGTGACGGGCGGCGGCGCCAGAAAAATCGCATTTGCCACCTTCTCTCCACGCGTTAATTCATGATGTCACGGAGGACTACGATGGCAACGCTCAAGATTGGCGATACACCGCGCCGGGTCGAGGATGCCCGCTTCCTAACTGGGGCCGGCTGTTACGTCGACGATATGCAGCTCGAGAATATGGTTCATGCGGTCGTACTGCGCTCCCCCCATGCCCATGCGGACGTGAAGAGTATTGATGTCTCGGCCGCGAAGGCGGCGTCGGATGTACTCGCAGTTCTGACCGGAGCGGATTTGGACGCGGCGGGGATCGGGCCGCTCCAGCCCTACGAGCAAGTAAACGTTTATTCGGACGAGCCGTTTTCCTTTCCGACGCAGTATCCACTGGCAAAAGAGCGGGTTCGCTACGCAGGAGAGCCGGTCGCACTGGTCATTGCTGAAAGTCACTCCGCGGGCCTCGATGCGGCAGAGTTGATCGACGTGGACTACGCGCCTCTGCCCGCGCTCATCGGCATCGAAGCCGCGCTGAACTCCGGCGACCGCGAGAACATCTGCCTCGAATGGTCCGTCGGCGACCGGCGGGCGGCCAATGTTGCCTTCGAAGCCGCCGCGCATGTAACCCGTCTCGATATCCGCAATCACCGCATCGTCACCAATTCCGTGGAGCCGCGTGGTGCCATCGGCGAGTTCGATCCGGTCTCCAGTCGTTACACATTGCATGTCTCGGCCCAAAGCCTGCACATGGCGCGCGACCGAGTGGCAGAAACTTTGGGTATCGACAGATCGAAAGTGCGGTTGATCGCGCCCGATGTCGGCGGCGGGTTCGGCGTGAAGAATTTCATGTACGCGGAACAGGTACTGCTGTCATGGGCGGCACGGGTTGCCGGGCGTCCGGTCAAATGGATCAACGCGCGCAGCGACGGCTTCGTCTCCGACCACCAAGCGCGGGACAATGACGCACATGCGGAATTAGCGCTCGATGCGGATGGCAATTTCACAGCACTTCGGGTCAAGAGCTGGGGCAATCTCGGCGCCTATCTCACCGGCAGCATGGCCCGCATCTTCACTGAACAATTCGTAAAACTGCCGGGCGGGCCGTATCGCATTCCCGCGATCCATGTGGATGTCGGAGCGGTCTATACCAACACGGTTCCGATCGGTGTCACCCGGGGTCCCGGTTTTGCCGAATTCGCCAATATCATGGAACGCCTTGTTGACCGCGCCGCGCGCGAGACCGGCCAGGAGCCCGCAGCACTGCGGGCACGGAACCTAGTCTCGGTCGAGGCCATGCCATTCACGAATGCGGTTGGCGCCACCATGGATAGCGGCGTCTTCCCAACCAATTTAGCGACTGCGGTGAAAAAAGCGGAGGCGGGTTACGATACCCGCAAGTCAGCCACCAAAGCAGCAGGTCACCTGTGCGGGATGGGCATCGCCTATCACATCAAGGCAACCTTCGGCGCGCCGGACGAAAACGTGGAACTTCGTTTCGATGAAGACGATGCAATCACCTTCACCACCGGCACCCAAGCCATCGGCCAAGGGCACGAGACCAGTTTTCCGCAGATCATCTCTGACCTATTAGGGGTCCCGACGGAGGATATCCGCTACCGGGCCGGTGATACCGATCTGATCCCCATCGGCGGCGGGCACGGCAGCTCGCGCGCAACCTTTATGGCCGGAACCGCGCTTCACATGGCAAGCGAGCAAATCAAAGAGAAAGGACGACGTATCGCAGCTCGGATGCTGGAAGCAGCGGAGGCGGATATCGAGTTTGCAGCCGGCCGCTTCGCTGTCGCCGGAACCGACCGCAGCCTGCCCTTGATGGATGTGGCGCGACAAGCCCGCACGGACGGGACTCCGTTGGACACGTATCAGCATTTCACCCGCGAGTATCACACGTTTCCGAACGGCTGCCATATCGCCGAAGTGGAAATCGACCGCGAGACCGGTGCCGTCACACTGACCCATTACACGACGGTCGATGATTTCGGCACCATGATTAATCCGCTGCTCGTCGCGGGACAGGTGCACGGCGCCGTGGCCCAAGGCGTGGGGCAGGCAATTTTCGAACAGGCGGTCTACGCACCTGTTTCAGGCCAACTTTTGTCCGGCTCCTTCATGGATTATTGCATGCCGCGCGCCGACGACCTGCCGTCCCTCGATGTTGCGTGCAACAGTGTGAGCTGCACGACAAATCCGCTCG
>CAXAGK010000211.1:0-6740 GCA_963968305.1 uncultured Rickettsiales bacterium
AGCGCCACCCAAACACTCACCAGATCTTTGGTATCGAGACCCCAGTAATTATTGTCCTGATGCCACGACACATAATCCGGGCTATCCGGCTCCTTGATGAACCAATGGGTTGTCCAACAGAGAATGTCCGGCCCAATTAGGTCTTCGACCGGGTCCAGAATATGCGGAGCGCGAACCAGGTCCGCGAGCCACTTGAAAAGTAAATGCGTCTTAAACCGATGAGCCCCTTTCAGCGCACCGCCATTCTTGGCCTCAAAAGTTTCGAGCTGGCGGCGGTAATCAACCGCGTCCGCCTCGCTCACGCCCGGTATCGGAAAATGGAAGCCGTCCCGGCGCAGCCGATCAATGGCGTCGGAGGTAAGTGATTTGGGCATGCTGCGTCTCCTGTTCAGTAGCGCCGCAGACTATATTTCAGGGTTTCACCCAATTTTAGTCAAACGTAAAAGCTTAATTCCCTCACGCGGATGGGAATTTTTCGAGAAAGGCGCCACTTCATTCTTGACGAATACGGGTCGATATCCGCGCAGTGTCGAGCAATGACGAAGGAAAAACATTCGAGATGGATAAGAAACTGTTCGGCCGCATGGGTCTGGAATTATCGAGATTAACTTTCGGATGCGGCGCGGTCGAAGGGCTGATGACGAAAGGCAGTGAGGCCGACCAAGATCGCGCCATCGCCCGGGCGCGCGATAAAGGCATCAATCACTTCGATACCGCACCGAGTTATGGGAATACCGCTTCGGAATCCAACCTCGGTTGGGCTCTGGGACGGAACCGCGACGGTATTATCGTCAGCACAAAAGTCGGCGTGACCGAGGATGATCAAGGGGATTTGGCCATGGCAATCCGAAGCTTTCTTGAGGCGAGCCTAAGCCGATTGAGGTGAGCCTAAGCCGATTGAGGCAGGATCATGTCGATATTTTTCAGCTGCACAACACCTTGGAAGACCCGAGCGACAAGCGTGGCAACATCTCCGCTGATCAAGTCTTAAACGAGATCGTCCCGGCGTTCGAAAACTCCGTGATGAGGGGAAAACGCGCTTCCTCGGCTTTACCGCCAAAGGCGACACGGATGCCCTGCACCGTTTGATAGAGTTCGGTTGCTTCGACAGTGCGCAAATCTTTTACAACATACTTGTCCCCTCCGCCGGCGAAACCGTGGCGGCCGGCTATCCAGCTCAGGATTACCGCCAACTGTTGAGCGCGGCCAACCGACACGGCATTGGCTCGATCGGCGTCAGGGTGCTCGCCGGTGGTGCACTTTCCGGCACCGAAGTCCGGCATCCCTTGGGCATTCAGAATGTGACCCCGATCGGGGCAAGCCACGACTACGCGACGGATGTGCGGCGCGCCCTGCTGTTCCAACCACTTATCGATTCGGGTCACGCGGCGACGCTACCTGAATTGGCGGTTCGGTACGTGATCTCAAACCCGGAGCTTTCGACGGTCGAAATCGGCATCGCGACACATGGGGAATTCGAACAAGCTGTCGATGCAGTTAACAAAGGACCGCTATCGCCGGATACCTTGAGCGCCATTAAATCCCTCCAAACCGAGTTTATTTAAGCGACGCAACAACAAATTGGAGCCGCGTCCAGTGTTCGATCGAACTTCGAATTGGCGGTGATGGGCCAAGATCAAGAGGCTACCAACACAACTAGGCTAAGCTGGGATGACGGCCTCGCCCTTTGTTTGGGTGCGCCACATGAAACGATCAAGGGTCTCGTCCACTGGATGGCGCATGTGCAGCATCATGCGGTTGTCCCATGCGACGACCTGACCGACCTGCCATTTGTGGCGATAGCAAAACTCAGGCCTCGTCGCATGCTCCCAAAGCGCGTCGAGCAGTGCTTCGCTCTCATTCAGCGACAGGCCAGTGATATATCCATTGGTGCGACGGCCGAGATAAATTGCCTCCTCGCCAGTGGTCGGCACCTTGCGGAGAATTGGGTGAGCGTGGCCGATGGCCTCGACCGGTGTGACCGGTGGTGTCATGCCGGGTCGAAGCTTACCGCTAGAGGTGTAGGTAGAATCGTGTTTAGCGGTCAGGCCGCGGACGCGCTCGCGCAACGCAGACGGCAATGCTTTCGCCGCCATCACTTGATTGCAGAACCCTGTATCGCCGCCTTCTTCCGGAAGGATACGCGCATGGAGCAAGCTGAACGTGGGCGGCACTGGAATATAGGACATGTCGGTGTGCCATTCCCATTCACCAAAAAATGTCTTCGCGACAGGCTTCCGCTCCAAGGTGTCGGGCTCCAGATTACCAATCGTTGCCAAGAAAGGGTCGATCCCCTTCGCCTTGAGCGCGGCCACCTGCTCTTCGACCGATAATATTTTCTCGCCGGGTTCGGCCTTTTTACCGATCCCGTTGATGCGGCCCGGCCCAAATTCATTTTCGCCAAAAACAGCTGTTAGCGCATGCAATTCGTCACTTTCCAACAGACGTCCAAAGGAAAAGCACAATAGTCCTAGGCGCTCCCGATAGACGCCCAAGATCACTTCCCGCTGTGCTTCTGTGATCTCGCACGGCGTAAGCCCCAGAATTTCCGCACCAAATCGCGCGCCTTCTAATGGTCTGATGGTCAATCCAGCTCTGATCTCAATATCAGTCATCGCTTTAGTCCCTCATAAGTCGTCTACTTCTCCGCAAAGATACTTTCCGGAGGAAGTGTTTTCTCTGTCCCGCGGGAAGTTAGCATTCTTGGCTGGCACTACGGTCGCAATTTTCCTCAGCTTGCTGGACATACGCAAATTGATAACCAGCATTACTTTTTAATTCCTCTATGTTCTGACGAATGCTTATTCAGACAGAACGAAAACTAATAATTGTCGGGAGAGAGTTCGTCATGCAAGCGGATTATGTTATCGTGGGGGCCGGTTCGGCGGGTTGTGTGCTCGCCAATCGATTGACAGAAGACCCAAACACACGTGTCATTCTATTGGAAGCGGGCGGCAAGGATACCAACCCGTATATTCATATTCCCGCTGGCTATATGAAACTTCTGGATCATCCCAAGGTGACTTGGGGATATAAGGCGGACAAGGACTCGGGTCTTAACGGTCGTGAAATTCCCTATCCGCGCGGCAAAGTGCTGGGCGGATCCAGCTCGATCAACGGCATGATCTATATTCGCTCTCAACCAGAGGATTACGATCATTGGGCTCAGATGGGCAACCGGGGCTGGGACGCTGCCAGTACTTTCCCATATTTCCGGAAGGCAGAAAATTGGGAGGGTCCGGCCGACGAGGTCCACGCGAAAGGTGGACCGCTCTTCACATCGCAAAACCGCGACAAACCAGAGCTTTGCGAAATCGCCATTGAAGCCGGCCAACAAATGGGTTGGGCCTATCGAGAAGACCTCAACGACTTACCCCACGGGTTGGGCGACCATATCGGTTGGGTACAGCAAACCCGGGGCGGGCGGTTTCGCGCCAGCACCGCACGCTCTTATCTACGCCCGGCGATGGGCCGCGCGAATTTGCGGGTCATTACAAACGCCTTGGTGCACCGGATCGTTTTAGAAGGCAAACGAGCGGTAGGCGTCGAGTTCTCCCGCGATGGATCAACGCAGCGCGCAGATGCAGGTGGAGAAGTGATTCTATCGGGCGGCGCCATCGGGTCACCCCATATTCTGCAATTGTCCGGCATCGGAGACCCTGATCATTTGAGCGGGATCGGGATTGACACCCAACATGCACTGAAAGGTGTGGGGAAGAACTTTCAAGACCATTTCATCGTTCGCGTTCAGGCCGAAGTGCAGAATATTGCAACACTGAACGAACGTTCCCGGGGCTTACGATTCGCCGCCGAATTGATGAAATACGCCTTCAACGGGACTGGCATGCTGACATACGCGGCATCGCTTCTCGCCGCATCGGTGAAAGTTCTTCCGGAATCGGCGACACCGGATGTGCAAGCGCTTTTCGCTTCGGCGAGTTTCGCACTCGGCCCCAAAAGAGTGTTGGACACAAAACCCGGGATGACTTCCGGCGTCTGGCAGATGCGACCGGAAAGTCGCGGCTGCGTCGAAGCGAAATCGGCTGACCCCCGCGAACAGCCGGCGATCAACCCGAATTACATGGCCGAAGACCGTGATCGCCGCACCGTCATCGCAGGATTACGGAAGGTCCGGGAATGGTTCAACACACCCGCACTAAGGCAATATCTCGTGACGGAAACCTTCCCAGGGGTCGACGTTCAGACCGATGACGAATTTTTGGCTTATGCGCGCGAGATTGGTTCAACCGTTTTTCACGCAACCTGTTCCTGCAAGATGGGCTCAGACCCGCTGTCGGTCGTCGACGATCGGCTGTGCGTTTACGGCATGGAAGGACTGCGCGTAATTGACGCTTCCGTTATGCCGGCAGTGACGTCAACCAATACCAACGCACCGACAATCATGATCGCCGAAAAAGGAGCGGATATGATTAAAGAAGACGCTCAGAGACGCCACGAATCTGCTGCATAGTGGCGCATTCAATTTGCCCCTAACAGTCAGCCTCGGGCTCAAATAAAATCTTGATCGTTGGTGTCAATGGGCATCCCGATAGATAGCAATTTATCAGGATGCCCAACGACCAACTTTAGATTTTTATTCGTCTAGTACTTTCAATACTTTGGGAGGTGACATCGGCAGTTCATAGAGACGTTTGCCGATGGCATCGGCTATTGCGTTAGCAATCGCCGCCAATGGCGGCACCAGCGGAATTTCGCCGACGCCTTTCACTCCGTAAGGGTGAGCTGGATTAGGAATTTCTACCATAACCGTGTCAATTTTCGGCAAATCGGAGGCAACTGGTATTCGGTAATCGAGGAAGCCGGAGTTATCCATGCGACCGTTTTTGTCGTATATGTACTCTTCATTTAGCGCCCAGCCGACGCCTTGTGCAACGCCGCCCTGGATCTGGCCTTCCACATAAGCCGGATGGATGGCCCGGCCGACATCTTGACTGGCGGTATAGCGTAGAATTTTGACATGCCCGGTTTCCCGATCGACTTCAACATCGACCATGTGCGCGCCAACAACACCCATATGACCGGCGGTATTCTTCGACACAGAAGCCATGATCGGGCCGCCAGTTGCCAAAGCTTTCGCCGCGAGTTGCGACAGTGTTAGCGGATCAAACTCGCCCGCATTTGAGCCGGCCGGATGCGCGGCACCTTCCGACCATTCCACCGCATCCGCCTCGATTCCCCAAATACTTGCCGCCCGACCCTTCAACGTTTCAATGACTTGGTCGGTGGCCTCGTCGACCACAATACCCGCGGCAAAGGTTACCCGGCTACCACCGGTGACCGCGCTGATACCGACGTTATTGGTATCGCCGATCTGGGCGCTGACATTACGATAATCAATGCCCAATTTCTCAGCCACAATGTTGACCATCGAAGCGCGGCTCCCGCCAATATCCGGGTGCCCGGTAATAATCAACGCGGAGCCATCCTCGTTGATATTCAGCTGAGCGCTGGACTCCCCACCCGCGTTACCCCAATAGCCGATTGCAATGCCGCGGCCTTGGTTGGGGCCAAGTTCCGCTTTTGCATTGGGATGATCCCGGACGGATTCTATACATTCTTGGATCCCGGCCTTGCCAATCTTGGCGCCATAAATAGTCGGTTTTTCCGCGGATAAGGCGTTCCGCAAACGGAGTTCCCATGGATCAATGTCGAGTTCCTCGGCAATTTCATCCAGGATGGCTTCAAACACATAATTTCCTTGGGGTGCGCCTGGCGCCCGATACGCCGACACGTTCGGACGGTTCGAGACGACGTCCAACCCCTTCAAGTCAGCGTTGGGAATATCATAGCAAGAGAACGAGAAATGACAGGCCCTGCCAACGGGTGAGCCGGGATAGCAGCCCGCTTGAAAGTTGTAAGCCCCTGACACCGCAGTCAGTTTGCCGTCCTTCGTGACGCCTACTTTGAGCGACGCGGACATGCCGGCCGCTGGTCCAGTGCTTTGAAATACGTCTTCGCGGCTGTTCTGCATTTTGATCGGTCTGCCACATTTTTTTGACAGTATCATTGCGACCGGTTCCAGGAAGATGATGGTCTTGCCACCGAAGCCACCGCCGATTTCAGCCGGAATAGCCTTAATGTCGCCCGTTGCCAGACCGGCAATCTTAGCAGTCATGCTGCGGACCATGAACTGCCCTTGGCTGCTGCTCCATATTGTGGATTGGGAATCGGGCTTATAACTGACGACACAAGCTTGCGGCTCAATATAGCCTTGATGCACCGCAGCGGATTTAAAATCGCGCTCAATAACGAGATCCGCTTCGGCGAAACCTTGTTCGACGTCGCCAGTTTTGACCGTCATGATGTCAGAGATATTTGTTGGGCCGTTGATGCCATCGGTATTCACCCAATCGTGCAAAATCGGTGCATCCGGAGCCATTGCCTCATCGACATCGATGACATGCGGTAGCACGTCATAATCAACTTCGATCAGTTTCAGCGCCGCCATCGCAATGCTTTGCGAGGTTGCCGCGACCGCTGCCACAGGATGACCCGTGTAGAGAACCTTTTCACGCGCCATGCAACCACGAGCAATCCAACGAATATCATTGGGACCATTTGGTAGCGGTACATCTAAAGGCAATAATGGCAGGTCATCGCCGGTCATCACCGCCAATACGCCTTTCAATTTTTCCGCCTTGGACGTATCGATTGTTTTGATCAGCGCGTGGGCGTGTGGGCTTCTCAGCACCTTGCCCCAGACCATGCCCGGCATTGAG
>CAXAGK010000212.1:0-6719 GCA_963968305.1 uncultured Rickettsiales bacterium
TACATTCCGCAGTTTGCAATCACTTCAACCACGAAAGACATCTCATCTCACGAGGCGACTTTAAGGAAAAACGCGAAGCTGCCCTTGTCGAATGGCAGCGACTTTCTACTGCATAAATCGCCACATTTGTTCGGCAAACTGAGACGAGTTCGCGTTCGTCTGACAGCACCCAACGTCCGCTTTTGGGGGCCATTTCTGACATAATTTGCGGGTCCGAATATAGGCTGCTTGTAGCCAAAAGCGGACACCGCGATGACATCAATATCCACGGACAGAATTCCGAAGACTAATTCCAGGGAGAACGCCGTAACTACTGTCACCTTGACCTTTCTTAACCAATTCTAGCTTAAACCCTGCTATCGTTCGTAGGGGCAGGCCATATCAAAAGCAGATGAGCCAGACCTTCCGTTACCGATAACGCTCAAATGTCCTACATGTTTTGATGAAGGACACCTGTCATTGGTCCCTTGAACTTGGCCGCTGTGGAGATTGAACCGATGTCCAAGGCTCCTTCCCTTAAAGTAAACGGCCTCGTGCAGACATTGCCGAATAACGTCGCACCGGATACGCCACTCCTGGATATCCTCCGTAACACGCTGGGCCTAACAGGTACCCGCTTTGGCTGCGGGTTGGAGCAATGCGGCGCATGTATGGTGCTGGTTGATAACGAGCCCGTGCAATCCTGCAATGCGGCTTTGGACTCGGTTCTGGGCAAACAAATCACGACAATCGAGGGGCTGGCAGATGCCGACGGCAAGCCGCACCCGCTGCAACAAGCCTTTCTCGATGAACAGGCGGGACAATGTGGTTATTGCCTCTCCGGCATTCTGATTTCAGCGAAAGCACTGTTGGACCGGAACCCAAACCCGACACGGAGAGAGATCGCCGCGGCATTGGACGACAATCTCTGCCGTTGTGGCTCGCATGTGCGCATCTTGAAAGCGGTGGAACGGGCCGCAACCGTCCTGCGGACCGAGGGCTAATCCATGAGCGATACCGCCAAACTGCCTGCCAGCCTGACAGTCAATCCACGACTGGACCAATGGGTGAAGTTCGAGGACGATCGCACCGTCCGTGTCGCCACCGGCAAAGTGGAAATCGGTCAAGGAATCACCACCGCGCTTGTGCAAATTGCGGCGGAAGAACTCGACCTGCCGTTGAAGCGCATAATGCTCCTGTCCGGCAATACGGAACATGGACCGGATGAGCGCTATACGTCATCCAGCCTGTCGGTCATGGTCTCCGGCGCCTCAATCCGGCTGGTCTGTGCTGAAGTGCGCGCCTTGCTGACGGACCAGGCGGCATTGCGGCTGAACTGCTCACCGGACGACTTGGCCGTTTTGGATGGCGCTTTCGTAAAAAATGGCGACACCACCGGCTTAGATTACTGGGACGTTGTCCCGACCCTCGATCTGAGTCAAACGCCGACAGGGTTTGCCAAACCTAAGTTACCTGAAGCCTACCGAATTGTCGGTCAGGACGTGCCGCGGGCGGACCTGCCGAGCAAGGTCACGGGCGCTGCAGAGACGTATCTGCACGACATTCGCCCGGACGGCGCTCTACACGCCCGCACGCTACGCCAGCCCGGCCCTCGTGCGACGTTGGAGGCGTTGGACGAAGATGCCG
The DNA here is from genome assembly GCA_963968305.1 of uncultured Rickettsiales bacterium. Lineage (GTDB taxonomy): Bacteria > Pseudomonadota > Alphaproteobacteria > UBA8366 > UBA8366 > UBA6544. Next base: position 1,627 of record CAXAGK010000212.1, read on the forward strand.
TGCGGCGCGCCAGCGGCGATGCGGAATTGCGCATCGTTCGCCGAGCCAACTTTGTCGCGTTTATCAGCGCCGGCGAGCGCCAGGCGGAAGCGGCAGCGATCTATGCCGAAAAAAATGCGAAATGGTCCAACCTGCGCGACTATCACGGCGACGAACAGGAAGGCTCTTGGCTAGTAGGTCGACCGTCGGAAATTCGCGAATTCGGCGCACCTATTGCTGATGCCGAGGCGACCGATACCACAGGCACAGCGAATATGGTGGAGGCGACATACACCCGCCCATACATCGCCCATGCGTCCATGGGGCCGTCAGCGGCGATCGCGCAATACGATGACGAAACCATGACGATCTGGTCGCATGGGCAGGGCATGCATCCGCTGCGCCGGAATATCGCGGCCGTGCTGGGGCTCGATCCGGAGAAGGTGGTTTGCCATCACCGCCATGGCCCCGGCTGCTATGGCCACAACGGAGCGGACGACGCGGCGGCAGATGCCGCTATCGTGGCGCTGGCGCTGCCTGGCGAAACGATCCGACTGCAATGGCGGCGCGAGGAAGAATTCGCGTATGAGCCCGTTAGTCCTGCCATGTCGGTAACGGTCAAGGTTGCCCTGGATGTCGCCGGCAACCCGGTGGATTGGACTCAGGAAATCTGGAGCGCCACCCATGTGCAGCGTCCGGGCTCCGGCAGCGGTTATCTGCTTGCGAGCGAAGCGCTCGAGATCCCGCCACCGCCGGTCGAGGTCACCGACCCGCCAGAGGAAAGCGGTGGTGGCAGCACCCGCAACGCGGTCCCGCTCTACCGGATACCGGCGCACCGAATTGAACATCATCTGGTAACGGACGGCCCGGTCAGGACCTCCGCACTGCGGGGGCTTGGCGCGCCGACTAACGTCTTCGCCATGGAATGCATGATGGACGAACTGGCGGAGCGCGCCACTAAAGATCCACTCACATATCGCCTGGCGCTGCTGGACGATCCGCGCGCGCGCGCCGTGCTGGAGCGGACGGGGGCAATGGCCGATTGGGCTAAACGTGGGTCCGGTGGTGACGGCAAGGGATTGGGCATCGCCTTTGCGCGTTACAAAAACATGGCTGCGTATTCCGCCGTTGCCGTCGCCGTGACAGTGGCGGAGGAGGTGCGACTGGACCATATCTGGAGCGCCAGCGATGCCGGCCTAGTGATTAACCCAGACGGCGCGCGCAACCAATTGGAAGGCGGTATTGTTCAGGCGGCCAGCTTTGCCCTCAAAGAACAGGTGAAGATCGAGGGTGACGGCATCGCGTCGCGGGACTGGGACGCGTATCCAATCCTGCGCTTTAACGAAGTGCCGCCCGTTGATGTGGAATTAATCGGGTCAGCGGACGACCCGTCACTGGGTATGGGCGAGTGCACGGTCGGGCCAACCTGCGCCGCGATCGGCAATGCCGTGGCGCATGCGCTCGGCCGGCGGATGTACGACATGCCACTGAACCGGGAGCGGATCATGACGGCGTTGCTTGCTTAGCCGGACTTCGCCGAGGCCACAGATTTGAAGGTGGCCTCGCGATAAATTCAATAACAAAAAGTCAGATGAGAACGGCCGAAAGCTAATGTTGAGTTTTGTGTTTTGGTCGTATTAAGCTGATACTTGAAAACCACAGCGCTCCCTTTACGCCCAAATATAACGCGTCGTAATGGCGTGTCTGCTGTCCACTTTTCGGTGATTACAACTTGTTGAGGCGCTCGACTTGCTGCTGGGTCCAGTTTCGCGGAAGAAGTTATGCCCAACTTTACTTAAAGTATGAGCCCCCAATCTCAGAACGTAGGATTGCTACAAGCAGGCCATCCGCGATTGTATTTTAGGGTATCGGCTTCCGCTATTGGCCGATTACAGACAGTCGGCAAGCACGTCGTATTTCTCACCGTTCATTTTGAGATAGCCGCTCATAGCTGGGAGCGGTCCAGCCACACCCTTTGGCGACGAAATGGAGGTCATTTGAAAAATATCGGTTAAATTCATCGAAGCGCTTTCCTAATCGCACTTCTACGAATTAGGGTGAAAAAACGCATGACGGAGAGTTGAGGTTCCGATGATGAAATATGCGGTTGGTCAGTCGGTCCCAAGGTCCGAGGATCCACGCCTGCTCAAAGGTTACGGAAATTACATCGACGATGTAAATCTTCCCTTCCAGGCGCACACCTTCATGTTGCGCGCGCCGCACGCCCATGCGGATATTTTGAGCATTGACACATCCGACGCGGAAAATGCGCCAGGTGTGGTGGCTGTGTTGACAGGCGCTGAATACGAAGCCGACGGCATGGGCGTTATCTCCGGTCCGACACCGCGCAAGCGGCGCGACGGATCAGCTATGTTCCGCCCAATGCGGCCCGCGTTGACGCGCGACCGGGTTCGCCATGTGGGGCAAATCGTAGCGGTGGTGATCGCGGAATCGGTCGATCTCGCCAAGGACGCAGCGGAATTAATTAACGTTGATTACACCCCCCTGCCCGTGAATGTCTCAACTGAGGCGGCGAACGACCCCGCGACGCCCGGCGTTTGGGAGGAATATCCCGACAACGAATCCTTCGTTTACGGAGCCGGTGACCGCGCTGCCGCCGATGCGGCAATCGCATCAGCGGCCCATGTCGTGCGTCAGCGCTTTGTCATAAATCGGATAAATGCCAATGCGATGGAGCCGCGCGGCGCGGTCGGCGATTACGATCCAGGCGAGGGGAAATACACCATTTATACCGGCGTTCAGCGGCCCTATGAGTGGCGGACCCATCTCGCTAAAAATTTGTTTCATGTGGCGGAGAATCAGATACGCATCGTCTGCGGAGATGTGGGTGGGTCGTTCGGCATGAAGGGGGCGATCTATCCCGAAATTCCGTTGGTCGCCTGGGCCTCGAGGCGGATCGGCCGACCCGTTAAATGGCGCTGCGAGCGGAGCGAAGGCTTCGTAGCGGACGATCACGCGCGTGACAATGTAAGCTATGTGGAATTCGCACTCGGCGAGGAGGGAGAATTTCTCGCCCTCAAGGTGAAGACAAACGCCAATCTTGGCGCCTATTTGGCGTTTCTTGGCGCGGCGGCGCCGACCGTGAATATTGGCGGGTTTGCCGGCGTTTACACCACCAAGGCGTTGCATGTCGAGGTCACCGGCGTCCTCACCAACACATCCCCGCTTTCGCCCTATCGCGGCGCCGGGCGCCCGGAAGCGTCTTATATCCTCGAACGGATGATTGATATCGCAGCGAGCAGGCTTGGGATCGACCCGACGGAGCTCAGGCGTCGCAATCTCATACCGAGCGACGCCATGCCCTATAAGACGCCACTGATCTTCACGTACGATTGCGGCGAGTTCGAAATCGTAATGGATAAGGCACTCGCCGCCGCCGACTATATGGGCTTCGCAGAACGACGCGCGCAATCGGAATTGCGCGGAAAACTGCGGGGTGTGGGTGTTTCCTGCACCATCGAGATAGCCGCATCCCCGCAAGCGGCCACGCAATTGGAAACCGCCGAAATGAGGTTCGATCCTTCCGGTACATTAACGATCCTTGTCGGCACGACGCCCCACGGGCAGGGCCATGAGACCATTTACAAGCAAGTCGTTTGCGGAAAGCTGGGCCTGGATCCAGATCTAATCCGGGTGATCGAGGGCGACACCGATAAGATCGCCTACGGCACCGGAACGGGGGGCTCGCGCTCGGCGGCCATCGGTTCAGGCGCGGTCGTCCAGGCGACGGACAAGGTCATTGCCAAGACCATCAAGATCGCGGCCCATTTGCTGGAAGCGTCGGTAGAGGACATTACGTTTGAGGACGGCGAATTCGTTATCACGGGCACGGATCGTTCCATGAGCTTCACCGACGCCAGCGTCGCCGCCTTCAATATGGAGAACTTGCCCGACGGGATGGAACCTGGCCTCAGCGAACTCGCGACCTATACGCTTGATGCCGGCAATTTTCCCAATGGCTGCCATGTCTGCGAGGTTGAGATCGATCCCGAGACGGGCGTGGTCGAGTTCATGCAATATAAAATTGTCGATGATTGCGGGGTTGAACTCAATCCCCTGCTGGTCAAGGGCCAAGTCCATGGCGGCATCGCCCAAGGCGCCGGCCAAGCACTGATGGAAAACATGGTCTATGATTCGGAAACCGGGCAATTGCTATCGGGCTCATTTATGGATTACGCCATGCCACGCGCCGATAATTTCTGCGATTTTGATGTGGGCGGCCATCCCGTGCCGACCAAATCCAATATCCTTGGCGTCAAGGGTGTGGGGGAGGCCGGTACAGTCGGCGGATTGGCCGCGGTGATGAACGCGGTCAACGACGCACTGGCTGGGCTCGGCGTGGAGCATTTGGAAATGCCAGCGACCCCGGAACGTGTTTGGGCCGCAATACGGGACGCCAAGGGCGCCTAGCATCTGAAATCCGTGGCTACTATATTTGTTTTTCGCGCAGGCGGTAACCAGGATGCGTGCTTGTTCGTCTGATATGCGGGGCACGGTCCCCTAGAGGTAAAGAAGTAAAGAAGTAAAGATTGAAGAGATAACACTTTCGCTATTGCGAAAGCGTCCTGGCAATCCGGAACCCGTTGAGGCCGTAACGTCTCGAGGCATCGTACCTGAGGCGGACCGCGGAACGGAGATACCTAGGATAGTTGAGCACGGAACCGCCCCGCAAGACGCGCTTTGAACAGTTACTGCCGCTCGTCCATGCACTGCCAGCAATGGGTGCACCGTGGTAGTTCTTGTGCCAGCAGTCTTCTACCCACTCATAGGCATTACCTGCCGTGTCATGCACCCCAAAGTTATTCGCACCATATGTGCCGACAGGAACTGTCTGGTAATTATTATTCGTCTTCGACGCATCGAACCCATTACCCCATGGGTATTTAGACGTGCTACCCGCCCGAGCCATATATTCCTATTCCGACCCTGACAGGAGACGGTATTTCTTACCCGTCTTCTCGCTCAACTTACCCACAAACGCTTTCGCATCGTTCCAGGACACCTTTTCAACTGGATTCCGGCCACCTTTGAATCTGCTCGGGTTCGAGCCCATCACAGCCATCCACTCGTCTTGCGTCACTTCGTATTTTCCA
>CAXAGK010000213.1:0-6702 GCA_963968305.1 uncultured Rickettsiales bacterium
AGCGGTGGATGTCGAAACGGTATCGACCGGTTCGCTTGGGCTCGATATCGGGCTTGGCATTGGCGGCTTACCGCGCGGGCGCGTCGTCGAAATCTATGGGCCAGAAAGTTCAGGCAAGACGACTCTGGCGCTGCACGTGATCGCGGAGGCGCAGAAAGCCGGCGGCACCTGTGCATTTGTTGATGCCGAGCATGCCTTGGATCCTGGATATGCCAAGAAACTGGGCGTCAACCTCGACGAGTTGCTGATCTCGCAGCCGGATGCGGGCGAGCAAGCGCTTGAAATAGCCGACACGTTGGTACGATCCGGAGCGATCGATGTATTGGTGGTCGACTCCGTGGCCGCATTGGTGCCGCGCGCCGAGCTCGAAGGGGAAATGGGCGATACTCACGTTGGCCTGCAAGCCCGATTGATGAGTCAGGCGTTACGCAAATTAACCGGCTCGATCAATCGTTCGAAATGCATGGTGATTTTCATCAATCAAATTCGCATGAAGATTGGTGTTATGTTTGGCAGTCCGGAGACCACGAGTGGCGGTAATGCGCTGAAATTCTATGCCAGTGTTCGCCTCGATATTCGTCGGATTGGCGCCATTAAGGACCGCGACGACGTGGTCGGCAATCAGACCCGTGTTAAGGTGGTAAAAAACAAGATGGCACCGCCTTTCAAGATGGTCGAGTTCGACATCATGTATGGCGAAGGGATTTCGAAAACTGGTGAATTACTGGACCTTGGTGTCGCGGCCGGGATTGTAGAGAAATCCGGCTCGTGGTTCTCGTTCGACGGGCAACGTATCGGCCAAGGGCGTCAAAACGCGAAAGAATTCCTAAAAGAAAATGCTGAAATGGCCGATGTGATTGAACGCAAGGTGCGGGAAAACGCCGGACTAATTTCAGAACGGATGCTCGAGGGCAGTACTGCCGATACGAGTGATGAGGACGACATTGAGGGAATTCAAGAAAGTCTTATCGTGGCAAAAGGCGACGCAGACTGATCTCAATATAATGTTAACGTAAAACGGCGTCCAAATGGGCGCCGTTTTACGTTTATACAAGACTACTCACGACCGGCAATTAGGCGGTCTATCGCTAGACTTCGATACAACTGCAAGGTAGAACGCGAGACCGGAAACCGCGATATTTATGGCATATTCCGCTATACCTGCCTATATGTCGACGGGTTCAATGTTGTGCAGCCGCAGAGACGTTCATCATGACCAGCGCCAGTGAAATTCGCAGCGGATTTCTAAATTATTTCTGTAAGAACGGGCACGAGATTGTGTCGTCGTCTCCGCTCGTGCCGAGAAACGATCCAACTCTGCTATTCACCAATGCGGGGATGGTCCAGTTCAAGAATGTATTCGTTGGCGCCGAACAGCGGCCCTATAGTCGGGCGACAACATCACAAAAATGCGTGCGTGCGGGCGGTAAACATAATGATCTCGAAAATGTGGGTTACACGGCACGCCATCACACGTTTTTCGAAATGCTCGGAAATTTCTCTTTCGGTGATTACTTCAAGGACGTGGCCATTGAACTCGCCTGGAACCTGATCACTAAAGAGTACGGCCTTGATCGAGAAAAACTATTGGTGACGGTCTATTCCGAGGATGAAGACGCTGCTGATTTGTGGCGGAAGATTGCGGGATTGTCTGATGATAAGATTATCCGCATCCCGACCTCCGATAACTTTTGGGCCATGGGTGACACTGGACCCTGTGGTCCTTGCTCCGAGATATTCTACGATCATGGCCCCTCAATCCCTGGGGGACCGCCTGGGAGCCCAGACGAGGACGGTGACCGATTTATCGAAATCTGGAACCTTGTCTTCATGCAGTACGAGCAGATGTCGGTTGACGAGCGTGTAAACTTGCCAAAACCCTCGATCGATACGGGAATGGGCTTGGAACGGCTTGCTGCCTTGCTGCAGGGGAAACACGATAATTACGACACGGATTTGATCCGCGTCTTGATCGATGCCTCGGCGGAAGTCTCGAATACCTCACCTGACGGTGACCGTGCGGTCTCGCATCGGGTCATTGCCGATCATTTGCGAGCATGCAGTTTTCTGGTCGCCGACGGCGTTTTGCCGTCAAACGAGGGGCGGGGATATGTCTTGCGTCGTATTATGCGGCGCGGCATGCGGCATGCCCACCTCTTGGGTTACCAGGAGCCTTTGATGTGGCAATTGGTGCCGGCGTTGGTCGCAGAGATGGGGCAGGCGTTCCCGGAATTGGTGCGAGCCAAAGCTCTGATAGAGGAGACCTTCAAGCTCGAAGAGACGCGCTTTAAGGAAATGCTCGCCCGTGGCCTGCGTTTGCTTGAAGACGAGACTTCGAAACTTGGTGATCGCGAGACGCTCTCAGGTGAAGTTGCCTTTCGTTTGTACGATACTTTCGGATTTCCCATTGATTTAACCCAAGATATTTTGCGCGGTCAGGGTCGTGTCGTCGATGAAGCGGGCTTCGATACAGCCATGCAGCGCCAACGGGATGCGGCACGCAAAGCGTGGTCGGGATCGGGGGAAGCCGCGACGGAAAACGTCTGGTTCGACGTGCGCGACAATGCCGGGGCCAGCGAATTCTTGGGCTACGATACGGAGGCGGCGGAAGGCGTCGTCGCAGCTATCTTACTGGATGGTAAGCCGGTCGAACGATTGAATACGGGCGAATCCGGTATGATCGTGGCCAACCAAACTCCCTTTTACGCGGAATCCGGCGGACAGATGGGTGACAACGGTGTGTTGTTTACAGCGGATGGCGCTGAGTTCGTGGTAGAGGATACGTTGAAGCGTCTTGATGATCTTCATGTCCATATCGGGACATTACGCCAGGGCAGTTTGGAAAAATCTGACGCCGTCGAAATGCGTGTGGATGGGGAACGCCGAAGCCGCTTGCGGGCAAATCATTCGGTCACTCATTTAATGCATGCGGCGCTACGTGAACGTCTTGGTGATCACGTTGCGCAAAAAGGTTCGTTGGTGTCGCCGGAATATCTGAGGTTTGATTTTAGCCATCAAAAACCTGTCAATGCGGACGAACTTGCCATGATCGAGGCTGACGTGAACAAGCGCATCCGGGACAACGTTGAAGTCCTGACGAGACAGATGACGCCTGACGAGGCACAGGATGCCGGCGCAACGGCGTTATTCGGAGAAAAATACGGCGAGGAAGTTCGCGTCGTCTCTATGGTGGCAAGAGCCGAAGAGGGACGCGAGTTACTGTATTCGATGGAATTGTGTGGTGGCACACATGTGACCCGGACAGGCGATATCGGATTCTTCAAGGTCACGTCAGAGATTGCTGTTGCCTCCGGTGTCAGGCGAATCGAAGCCGTTACCGGTGAAGCGGCGCTTCAGCACGTCGGATCACGTGACGCCATCATTGCAGAGACCGCAAAGTCATTGAATGCAGCGCCAGGTGACGTTCCAGCCCGGGTCGGTGCATTGTTGCAGGAACGTCGCGCTATGGAGCGCGAGATGTCCGACCTTCGCCGTAAACTGGCTGAAGGTGGCAGCGGTACTGCCGCGCCCGAAGTTCGGGACGTAAACGGTATGTCCATGGCGACACGTTTGTTGGAAGACGTGCCCGCAAAGGAATTAAAACCACTTGTCGATTCTCTGAAAGGGCAATTGGGCTCGGGGATCGTAGCGGTTATCTCGGTCAGTGACGGTAAGGCGTCGTTGGTTGTTGGGGTCACCGATGATTTGACCGGACGTGTCAGTGCGGTTGATTTGGTTCGCGCCGGCTCCGCGGCACTTGGCGGTAAGGGTGGTGGCGGTCGGCCGGATATGGCGCAAGCGGGCGGACCCGATGGGAATGCGGCGGATGCCGCGTTGACGGCTATTGCCGATGCGGCGGCCAATGCAGGCTAGTTCGATCCACGGTCTTGATAGACTGATACCCGCGCTCTAGGTTCTCTCACAAACTTCACCGCAGTACAGGAAGCAACACAACGATGCGATTTGAAGGCACCGAAAACTATGTCGCGACCGACGACCTGATGGTCGCGGTCAATGCGGCGATCAATCTGGAACGGCCCCTCCTGATTAAAGGAGAACCCGGAACCGGCAAGACTGTCTTGGCTCACGAAATTGCGAAGGCACTCGATGCACCACTTATTCAGTGGCACATCAAATCAACGACAAAAGCCCAGCATGGACTTTACGAATACGATGCAGTGAAGCGGTTGCGCGACAGTCAGCTTGGCGATGACCGGGTGCACGATATAAAGAATTACATTGTGCGCGGTAAGTTGTGGGAATCCTTCACCCTGAAGGACCGTCCAGTTTTGCTGATCGATGAGATCGATAAAGCGGATATCGAATTTCCGAACGACTTGTTGTTGGAACTTGACCGAATGGAATTCTACGTCTACGAGACGCAGGAGACCGTTGTGGCGAAAGTTCGCCCCATTGTCATCATCACGTCGAACAACGAGAAGGAGCTACCGGACGCATTCCTACGCCGTTGTTTCTTCCACTATATTCAATTCCCTGATGAAGATACCATGAAGCGCATTGTCGACGTTCACTTCCCGTCGATTCAAACTTCGTTGGTCCGCGATGCGCTGAAGCTGTTCTACGACGTCCGCGATGTGCCGGGGATGAAGAAGCGCCCATCGACATCGGAATTGTTGGACTGGATAAAACTGCTGATGATCGAGGATATCCCCCTTGAGGTTCTGCGCAGCAACGATCCGAATAAGTTGATCCCGCCCCTGCATGGCGCTTTGTTGAAGAATGAGCAAGATGTGCAATTGTTTGAACGGTTGGCCTTTATGGCGCGCCGGGAACAACGCGGAAACTAACGGGCGAAAGGAGCCCGACGAAGATGTTCGTGAATTTCTTTTTCGAGGTAAAGAAGGCGGGAATCCCGACTTCGCTACGCGAATATCTCACCTTGCTTGAGGCGATGGAAGCGAAGGTTATCGAATTTTCGATTGATGAGTTTTATTACCTGTCGCGCTCGGCGTTGGTGAAGGACGAGCGACATATCGATAAATTTGACCGGGTCTTTGGCCATGTCTTCAAGGGGCTCGAGCCTGTCGAGGGCGAGGAGCCGGTTGAATTGCCGGAGGAATGGTTGCGCAAGATGGCGGAGCTCTACCTGACGGAAGAGGAACGCCAAAATATCGAAGCGCTCGGTGGGTTCGAAAAACTCATGGAAACCCTGGCGGAACGGCTCAAGGAACAGGAAGGCCGGCATCAGGGCGGCAGTAAGTGGATCGGCACCGCCGGAACTTCACCATTCGGGGCCTATGGCTATAACCCGGAAGGGGTGCGGATAGGTCAACACGAATCCCGTAACCGCCGTGCTGTGAAGGTCTGGGATAAACGCGAGTTCAAGAATTTTGACGATGGCGTCGATATCGGCATTCGAAATATCCAGGTGGCACTCCGACGTTTGCGCAAGTTCGCCCGTGAGGGTGCGCCGACGGAGTTGGATCTACCTGATACGATCAAATCGACGGCCCATAACGGCGGTTATCTCGATATTAAGATGGTGCCGGAACGCCATAACCAGGTGAAGGTACTGCTGTTCCTGGATGTCGGTGGTTCGATGGACGATCATATCCGCGTCTGTGAGGAAATGTTTTCGGCTTGCCGGACGGAATTCAAGCATCTCGAATATTTTTACTTCCACAACTGCTTGTATGAAGGCGTGTGGAAGGACAATCGCCGCCGTCATACCGAAAAGACGGATGTCTGGGAGGTGTTACGCACCTATCCGCAAGATTATAAGGCAATTTTCGTTGGCGATGCGACTATGAGCCCGTATGAGATCGTCTATCCTGGCGGTAGCGTAGAACATTGGAACGAAGAATCGGGCGCCGAATGGATGAAGCGTGTGATATCGACTTATCAACGCTCGATCTGGCTGAACCCGCAGCCGAAGGACGTTTGGGATTACTATGAGTCCATTCGAGTCATGAATGAACTCATGGAAGGCCGCATGTTCCCCATGACCATTGAAGGCTTGGATGCGGGCATGCGCGAGTTAAGCCATTAGATACTGTCGTGCGGGCTTTGAATATTTGCTAGCTGATGCGATAAGGAACCTATGAAACGCTATCTTCAGGCCCTAATCGCTTTGTTCTTTCCGCTATTGCTACATGGCTGCGGTGTGGCCCCCTTCGTGACGAGTAATCCGGCGATCAAGTCACCGGACGAAACCGAAGTCGTCTCTATGTGTTATCACGCGAACGCCACGACACGAGAAGAAGTGACGGCCCTTGCGGCCAAGGAATGTACGGTGGAGGACTCCACTGTCACATTCTGGCACCACGACACAGCTTTGAACGATTGTCCCATTCTGGCGAAAACGCGCGTTAGTTTTCTCTGCGTTCCCCCTGCGGCTCCGGCCAAATAAAAGAGGCGCCCGAAGGCGCCTCAATTATACTCGCAAATTCCGGCGTTACTACGCTCCCCAGGGCTTGATCGCTTCCTTGAGCTTCGTATAACCCTCCAAGAATCCCGGGCGTGGATTACTGTAGATATCGTCGAATGTCGCGAGCGTCGCGTCCAGCCAGTCCGCCAGTTCCTGGTTGCCGGGGTTGGCATCAAGATAGGCATCGCGGATCAGCACGAAGTGAATGCGTGGATCGTACGGCTGCTTGGTGCCACCCATTGATTCATCGCCGTCCAGCAAGCGCAACAGCATGGCGTCCGCCGAGCCGAGGGTTTGTTCGTGGATTGGTGGGC
>CAXAGK010000214.1:0-6690 GCA_963968305.1 uncultured Rickettsiales bacterium
GGACGACCCTGCATTCTGTAAACGCAGCATGACCTTACTGGCGGAAGATGTGATGCCGAAATTCACGAGCCGTACTGATGCAGAGATAGTCTCGAATGCGGCGGAATAGCGTAAGAGAGTACTCATTATGAAGGTCGGTTTTGGCATTCCGAACAATCAAGGCGTCGAGGACCCCAACGACCTCGTGACCCTCGCGGTTACGGCGGAGCGACTGGGATATGCCAGCGTATGGGTTCGTGAACATTTGTTTCACTCGACCTATGTCGCGGAGCGCCTGGGCAATAAGCCCTACCATGATGCGTTGACCGTATTGACCGCCATCGCGTGCGCTACCGAGACGGTGCGGTTGGGCACATCTGTACTGGTTCTGCCTTGGCACGATCCAGCGCGGCTCGGGAAAATGGTTGCCACTTTGGATCACCTCTCACGCGGCCGAGTAAGCCTTGGCGTTGGGGTCGCCATCACGCGGGACGAATATGAAAATCTCGGCGTCGAGTTTGCCACTCGTGGCAAGCGCATGGATGAAATCCTCGGTGCGCTTCAGGCTCTTTGGACCGAGGAGATACCGGAGTTTTCCGGCGAGTTTTATCGATACAGCGGATTAAAATTTTCGCCCAAGCCGTTGCAGACACCTTACCCACCTCTGTTGATTGGTGGCTCGAGCGCCGCCGCCCTCCGCCGTGTCGCGAAGTTTGGTGACGGTTGGCACACCTTGCGCCAATCGCCAAAGCAGATAGCGGAAGCGCGTGCTGAGATCATCAAACTCGCCGAGGCGGCCGGCCGAGATCCATCGATGCTGGATTTCTCCCTAACCGCACCGTTACGATTTACTGGCAAGCCACCCAGCAAATCTGTCGAGGATCGCACCGCCCTCACCGGCACGGAGGACGACATCGCGGAAACCCTTCGAGCGTATCAATCGGCTGGATTAAACGAAATCGTCATCAGTGACAGCAGCGCCGATTTGGATAGCAATACCGAGGTTATGTCTCAATTCATGGAACAGATATGGTGCAAATTATGATTATCCGAATTCTCGATTGAGTCGACCCTAATAGTCCAACCGGCCATAGAGCTCGTCAAACGGCACCATTATACCTTCTCTATAGGCCGGACGTTCCTGCAATGCGTGGTACCACCGTTCGACATTCGCCAGGTGAGGACGGTCGATATCGATATTGAAATAACGGTACAAAGTGGTCCCTGCGGGAATATCCGCCAAGCTCAAATCAGCTCCGACTAGGTATGTTTTATCCTCGAGGACCTGATCCAATAGTCGGAGATGATAAGCGGTACTCGCTATCTTCGCATTGACCGCCGTCATATCTCTTTGTGCTTCAGGCGTTCGATAAAATCCCCAGAATACGCCGTTCAAGAAATCCGGTTGAAGTGCCGTTTGGGCCCAATCCATCCAGCGGTCCGCTTGCGATTGAACGGCCGGATCGTCATTCCAAAATTTAGGACTGCCATATCGGGCCGCCAAATATCGTAGAATTGCGTGAGACTCCCAAACGATAATCCCGCCGTCATCGATGACCGGCACTCGACCATGAGGGTTCATCGCCCGGAACTCCTTATTATTGAGCCCGCCAAATGAACCGCCGACTTCAATGTGATGGCAGCTGAGTTCAAGTTCCGCAATGAACCACATGATCTTTTGGACGTTAAAAGAAGACTTTCTCCCAAACAATTCGAGCATCGCGACATTTACCCTGAATGACGAATTCAATACTGGTCAATCTATAGCTTCGGACCCTGGTTTCGAATTTCCGTTACCGCCAACGATCACGCCGGGTGCCCAAAATATCGGGTGGCTATAGGCGTAAGCGATTCGACCTTTGAAGTCCCGTGCCGTCAATTCGTCGATCATCCGAATATGCGCTTGACGCAAAGCGTCTCCCTTATTCGCCGCACCCGCGCGTCGGTGATAATAACTCACCAAATCGCCCGCATGCCCACTCGATGGTGGCGCGGCATCCGCCTTGCGATTCGCGTTTGAAATCGTCAAGTTTGCGATCTGCGCGCCAGGGAAACGGCGCATCGCTTTACAGACCCGCATTCAACCCCGGCGACGATCTTCACCGCCACGCCATCTCCCCCACCGCATTTCGGGCCGCGATACGGCCAAAGGCCAGACATTCGCCTATATTGCCCGTCCCTTGGTAGAGATAGCTATATATCGACCCCAGTTCCCCTGCACTGTAGAGACGCGGAATAGGGGTTCCGTCCGGGCGGACAATCTGCGCCCTCTCGTTACGTCGCGGCCCCCCTTGCGTATTCAGCATGGAGGGGGACATCTGAACCGCGTAGTAGGGGCCATCATCCAGCCCTGTCAGCATCAAGGTCCGGCCGAATTCCTCGTCTTTACCCGATGCCGTAAATGCGTTCCAACGCGATACCGTCTTGGATAACGTGTCACCGTTCATACCGATTTGCGCTGCCAGTTCGGCCAAGGTGTCCGCTTTCTTGATCCAGCCTTTCTCCAGCTCGACGCTGTTGTCTTCGCTCCACTCGTATAGCTCAACGATCTGCGTCCAGCCATGGCTTGGATGCCCGTCATAGATAGGCCCTGCCGTCATATGGGTGTGATCAAAAATCATATGCATGGGGCACGGTGTGGTCAGCGCCTTCCAGGTGCCATGCGCGGGGACCTTACCGTGACGAGTTTTGAATTTCTCATCGGTGAAACGCTTGCCGTCAGGACCGACGACGATGACACCGCCTGGAATTTCCTTGCTGTAATGCAGCGCTTGCATTGACAGGGACGTCGGAATTTCCGGCACTTTCAAGGCCATCGACGGGCCCGCGTAATTGTTCATGTGCCAAAGGTCGGCACCGACGGAGAGGCCCATGGTAATGCCGTCGCCCTCGTTGTACGGACTTCCGGAAGTGTAGCAATAGGGGACACCTGGTAGGTAGTTGCGGATCATATCCTGATTATTTTCAAATCCGCCGCAGGTCAGAACCACGCCCTTGCGCGCCTTCACCGTAACAGACTTTCCATCGTATATGGCCCGCACACCCAAAATCTCTCCGGTCGCGCCGTCCTGAATAAGCTCCTTTCCAGGTGTATCATAACAAACCTCGATCGGGCGCTCCTTCACCAAACTCTCAAACCGCTTCCAGGTATAGGAATAGCCGTATGTCGGCCCGTCATGGAATTTATGAACGCAACCGGATCCCGGTAACTCTGGGAACTCGATACCGACCGGCGGATGTTGATGCTCCTGCGGGTCGCCGCCGACGCTGGCGAGCCAATCGTTGTTCAGACACATTTCTTCCGACCACACCCGCACCATTTCTTCCGGTACCGTATATGGGCCGCACAACGCCTTCAAATATGTGGCTGCCTGCTCAGCGGAGGAGGTATTGAGATACCCCTGTCCTGCTACTTTGGTGTTACCACCCTCTCTGCCTTTCGGTGCTTTCTCGAGGATTAATACCTCCGCACCCAACTCGAACGCCGTCACCGCGGTCGCCACACCAGCCGCACCGAAACCCACGACAACAACGTCGGCTTCCTTATCCCAATTTTCCGGTCTCAAGATTTCGTCCTAGTCAGTCTTCGAGTTCAGGGATGACCCAAAGTGGATCCTCGCCGCGCGCCACCCGTTGCACATTGTCGAAGGCGTTTCGTACTCGCGCCGTATTGCTCTCGAAGGTCGGCCCGGCCAAATGCGCGGTCAAGATGACGTTATCGAGATCGAAAAGCGGGTTGTCTGTAGGCGGCGGTTCTTGATCGAACACATCGAGACCGGCCGCCCGGATGACTCCGGTGGTCAATGCTGTGTGCAGGGCCACTTCATCGATAACTGGGCCACGCGCCGTGTTAACGATGATCGCGGCAGGTTTCATCAAAGCGAGTTCATTGGCCCCAATGAGATGGCGCGTCGATTCATTGAGCGGCGTATGAACAGACACCACATCCACTTCGCGCAGCAACTCACCTAACAGACGAAAGCGCACACCAAGCGCATCTTCCTGATCTTCCGTAAGACGCGCGATGTCGTAGTAGAGAACTTCCATCCCAAAAGCCTTGGCAAGACGCGCGGTCTTCTTGCCGATAGTACCGAGACCGACAATCCCCAGCCTCTGTCCCCGCAACTCATGCACTCTCGGCGTCTCGTTGCCGCGCCATCGTCCGGCAGCGACACTGGTGTGTTGGCGGACCAATTGGCGCGAGACGGCAAGCATCAGCAAGATGGCATGCTCCGAGACCGCAACCGAGTTGGCACCCCCGTTGTTGCAGATCGGCACACCGGCATTCCGCGCCGCGCTGATATCCGCCTTGTCGTAACCGGCGCTAAGCAATTGGATCAGTTTTAAATTCGGTCCAACCTTGAACAGATCGTTATCGACCAAACCATCGACGAACCCGACCAAATATTCGGCGTCGCTCATCGCCGCTTCGTACTCCGCGCTTCGTGCGGGCACCACAGCCAGTTCGACGCCCGAGGGAGCCATTTCACGGGCCACATCGGCGGCATCAGGAAAGTCCGTCACAAAAACGATCTTAGTACTCATCACACCTCGCAAAATTCAGTTGTAGAAAACATGGCGCGATGTCGTGAAATTGACAGCCGGAGCGCAACAAATCTTGCACCCCAAATTAAACCCCTGCGGCTGAGCTAAAGCACTCAAGGACACATTTTAGTCGTCAACAGAATAACGGTATTAAACGCGCCCAAAACGGGCTCTGACCTCAGAAGGTGCCTTCGCCATCACCTCGTCGATCGACGATTTGAAGGCCATAGCCTAATCCCGCACTTTCGGCAGTAACTCCGGCGCACCGTGAACGTCGAATTCCTGTTGATATCCCTCAGCATAGCCGTCCAAATCCTTAATCATCGAGCCGGCTAAGTTTGCGTACACCTCTAGCTTTTGGATGAAATAAGCGGGGGAACTGCTATCGTCTGGCGCCAACCAATTACTTTCGGAGTCGATCTCCGAGCAGCACGTAATTGCATTGATTATGCCTTTGGATGCGATATACCACTCATGCTGGTCGTAGGGGGATAGCCCCCGGAACGCTTCTTGGGACTCATGTAATCCGGTTTTGGCTGTGTTATGTGCTGCACGTAAATACTCAACAGCGGATTCCAACCACTCGGCTCGGTCTATTACAACTCACGTTCTTGATTAATCCAGAAGACAGCGTTCAATCGCGCGCTCTGTTAGATTTACCAACAGGTGGCTCTTGTGCTTATTGTCCGCAAGAGGAAGCGCGCCGTGGACCGTCATTTCCGCCGCCGCTCGAATCGTCTCCGCGTTCAACGCCCGCTTCAGCAATGCGGTTTCCGCCGTAACCGCTCTGACCGGCAACGGCGATACCGCGCCCAGCGAAATACGGACAGAGGACAGCGCAGCGCCGTCCCAGCTCATATGAACAGCGATTGAGGCATCAGCAAAATCGCCATCCCACCCAGCCGATTTTTCGAAAGCCTGAGTGCTTCGCATCGGATCGCGCGGCACTTCAATGGCCCGGATGATCTCGCCGGGCCGCACGACGGTCTCTCCGGACCACACATAAAACTCCCGTAGGGGAACGCGCCGCGTCCCGCCGTTACCAACCACGACCACAACCGCGTCGAGCGCTGTTAAAATTGGCGCCGCATCCGCGACGCAGGGTGCGGCACATCGGCCGGCCCCCAAGATCGAATGATGACGGTTGTCACCCAACACGGCGTAGCACGGGCAGCTCATCCCACCAGCCTTGTAGCATTGCGCGCCGCTGCGAAAGAACCAGCAGCGTTTCTCCTGACTGAGGTCTCCCGCAATTGTCGCGACATTACGGATTTGCGACGTGGCGATCTTCGCCAGACCGTCGGTTAGCATTGGATGGATGGCACGAAGGTCATCCCGTTCGACAATCTCAGCGATTGTCATCGCGGCACCGATGGAGATCCTGT
The DNA here is from genome assembly GCA_963968305.1 of uncultured Rickettsiales bacterium. Classification (GTDB taxonomy): domain Bacteria; phylum Pseudomonadota; class Alphaproteobacteria; order UBA8366; family UBA8366; genus UBA6544. The sequence continues at coordinate 5,910 of CAXAGK010000214.1, forward strand.
GTTCCTCAATAGTGATGCCTCGTAACTCATCAAGACCGGCGATATCCACCACCGCGTCCAATTCGTAAATCCCTTGGCGGATGCCAACCTGCAGATCGGTGCCCCCCGCCATGATTTTCGTAGTCCGGTCCGGCTTTGCGAGTTCCCGTAGCGCATCTTTCAGGTCGTCCGGGAGAACGTACTCGTAAGATGAATTAGATTTCGGCTTGCGTCCCACCGCTCCACCAAGCTTACGCAGTCCAGGAAACAATATCGAAGGATAGAGTGCCCGGGCCGTCGCCACTTCCAGATTGTAGGGCCGCTTCCATGGCTTTAAAGCGAGCGGCTTTTTCTTTTCCAAAGCATTCAGCACATCCGCCGACGTGATCGGTAATTTCCGGAACCGGGTTGCCGTTGCCTGCGCCACCGCATTGGCGATCGCGGCGGGCGTCGGGTTGATGGAATGCTCGCCCCCTGCCTTGGCGCCGTATGGCCCGGTCGGGTCATCCGTCTCGATATACGCGGTCTCGATCTCTGGTGTGTCCTGAATGCGAGGCGCCTTATAAGTGATGAGAGACGCATTTACCGGGGTGCCATTCTCGAACGTCAACTCCTCGCGCAGCGCCATGCCGATGCCCTGCACGATGCCGCCGTGCATTTGCCCGTCCAGCGCCAGCGGATTGATGACCCGCCCGATATCTTGAACTACCACGACCTTTAACACGGTGACGTGCCCTGTCGCCGGATCAACCTCCACCTCGACCGCTTGCGCCCCGAACCCATACGTCGCTGCGTAATCGCC
>CAXAGK010000215.1:0-6689 GCA_963968305.1 uncultured Rickettsiales bacterium
ATGCTAGCCACAGGGTAACCACTTGGTGCCCCTTAACCGGCCAATAGGTAAGGTCGTGATGCCAAACGGTCGGCTCGTCCGTTCCGGGTTCCTTTATGAGGAGTTGGTCAAAGATGATATTGACCTTTGTCGACCCGAGGACGCCGGCCACGATTTCCGCTGCAGGCGAATTGTGAATAAAGTCCCTGAAACCATCGTGTTGCTGCCACAAAAAAGTATCGCTGAAGAAACGGCCATTTTCCTTATTTTGAGCCAGCTCGTTCGCGAGTTTCCCTGGGTTGGCGAGCACGTGGTCGCCCCGTTTACGCAACAAATCTAGCCATTCTGGATCGAAAAACCCTTTAAGATGAACGACTCCGTCGGTTTGGAAGCGGTCGGCTTCCATTGCGGTGATCGGACGCGTTTTCGGTGTGATAGCTATCATGCGGCGTAGTTTGAGCTTTGACCATCGAGCGGTCAATTTCATAAAAGATATTCTTTGGTTTGTTAACTATCTTTAAATTTTTTTAGGTTTATTGATATGTCCATAACTTGCGCAAGGACGAAGCCCAGAGAGGTGCACGATGAGCGAATTGATGTCGATTGAGAATGATGGCCATCACGAGGTTATGGAAGGCGAGCAGCAATACGTCACGATGACGATTGCGGGCTAATTGCTTGGTGTGCCGATCATGCAGGTAGAAGACATCGTGGAGCCGGATAGGATCACTAGGGTACCGTTGGTGTCCAATCAGATTGCCGGTGTGATGAATTTGCGTGGGTGCGTCGTGACGGTAATTGATCTGAAGCAATGCTTAGGCAACGTCGAAGGCAGTAATATTACCAGGATTTCATCTGAAAACGGGGCCGATGGTGGTGAGCCGGAGCCCTATCAGAAGTTTTCGATTACGGTCGAGAAAAATCATAGCTTGTAAACACTGCTGGTCGACAATATCGGCGATGTGCGGGCGCTCCCTGATAACGGCCTTGAAAAGGTGCCGCCAAATTTGGATGCACAGTTTCGAAAAGTTACCGCCGGCATTTACCGTTTGAAAGGTGAGCTGTTGGTCCTTTTGGATGTCGACAAGGTCTTCGAGCTATTGATTGAATAGGGTTAAGAATTAGAAACGTTTCTAACGGGTTTTACCGGCGCCTGGCAAGATAATTGCCAGGCGTTTTTCGTTGGTGTTTTTTGCGGCGCGCCTCCACGGTAGGCCTGAGCCGTATAGACTGAAGGTTTGAAATCATGGGGAAAGTGTCACTCGTTACTGGCGCAGCTGGGTTTATAGGAAGTCATATTGCGGATCGCCTGATTGCCGATGGGCATCGCGTTGTTGGGGTGGACAATTTTGCCACCGGTCGGCCGGAGAACATCGCGCATCTGGGTGATCAGGAGCGATTTGAATTCGTCCGCGCCGATATTTGCGACCTTGACGCCATGAAGGCGGCAATGCGCGGTGTCGACTGGATTTTCCATATCGCCGGAATCGGCGATATCGTGCCATCCATTGAAGCGCCGCTTGACTATCACCGCGCGAATGTCGATGGGACGATTAGCTGCCTGGAGGCGGCGCGCGCCAATGGTGTGAAGCGATTTCTCTACGCGGCATCTTCCACCTGTTATGGGCTGGCCAAGCAATACCCGACGCCCGAATCCCATCTGATACAGACGGAATATCCCTATGCCCTGACGAAGTATATGGGTGAGGAGTTGGTGCTACATTGGGGACAGGTCTATGGGCTTTCCGTGGCATCGTTGCGGATGTTCAATGTGTATGGGCCGCGCAGCCGGACGACCGGGGCATATGGCGCGGTATTCGGCGTCTTCTTGGCGCAAAAACTGGCAGGCGAAGCCATGACGGTCGTGGGTGACGGGGAACAGACCCGCGATTTCACCTATGTCCGCGATGTCGCCGATGCCTTCTTCACAGTCGCTGGTAGCGACCTTGCGAGGGAGGCGGTTAATGTGGGTTCTGGGGGGACATACAGCATCAATCGCCTGGTGGAATTATTAGGTGGCGAGAAGATACATATCCCGAAACGGCCGGGAGAGCCGGATCAAACCTTCGCGGATGTCTCGCGGATTGAGGAGGCCACGGGCTGGAAGGCTAAGGTCAGTTTCGAGGATGGCGTGGCGCAAATGCTCACTCATATCGAGAACTGGCGCGACGCGCCGGTTTGGACACGGGATACAATCGCGGACGCAACGGCGGGGTGGTTTAAATATCTGTCGAAGTAGGGGTGGTTCTATCCGATATTGACGGTGCCGGCGCCATCCGCCGACTTTACGATTGCTTCGAAGACCTCGATGCCATGGATGGCCTCCGCATCGCTCAACGGATAGTTTGATTTTCTGTCAACAGCGTCCGCGAAAGCTTCCAATTCCGCTCGTTCCTTGTCAAATGGCGGATAGTCGATGGTCTCGGAAGGGCCGTCCATCGGTTGGAAGACTAAAGGTGATTCGTCTCGTAGCTCCAACCAGCCCTCGGTTCCAAAAATCTGCAACCGCATGGTGCGCGCCGTGGCGCCAAGAGTGGTGAAACAGGCCGACATCCCGCTTTCGAAACGGAAGGTCATTGATGTCGTGTCGTCGATGGGCAGGTCGGTCGCCAGACGGAAGCTCTGGGCGTTCACCGTATTGATCCGGCCGCAAAGGCAGATGAGTAGATCCAGCATGTGAATGCCGATCGGGCTCATCGCGCCTGCGGGCGTCTCGTCAATGTTGGTACGCCAGTGTTCGTTCCCGTGACGCAGGCTCGGATTGCCGGAGAAGTTTGCATCTGCGTGGATTACTTTGCCGATATCGCCGCGTTCGATGCGGCGCTTCATTTCCAGTATCGGAGGCAGAAATCGGCGGTTATGGCCTAAGGCTAGGACAACGCCAGCATCTCGGGCCTCCTCGACCGAGCTAATCGCGGATGCGGTGTCTAAGGTAAAGGGTTTCTCGACGAAAATATGCTTCTTCGCAGCGGCGGCAGCGGTCATTTGTTCGGCATGTTGGGTATGTGGTGTAGCCAAGACGATGGCGTCGACATCGTGATCGCTCAATGCATCTGAATAGTCAGCAGAGAGTGGAATGCCCAGTTTTGCGGCGTAATCCGTAGCATTCGCGGGCGTTCGGGTCACACCGCGCACGAAGGTAAGTTTCTCACTTTTGCCTTGAACGGAATCGACCAATACTTGGCCCCACCGGCCCAATCCGATTATGGCGCATTTGAGCATGGTGTTTGTCTGACGGTCAGCTGGCTTTCGCGGAGGCCATGCGATCCAACTGCGAGCGCAAAATTCCGATCAACCCATCGATGCCTCGTTGGCGAAGCACGGCGCTGAATTCGGCTTTTTGAGTGACCAGCATGCTGACACCCTCAACCACGACATCGATAATTTTATAGTTGTCTTTGATGTTGCGGACCCGCCAATCCACTTTTAGAGCACGGCCGCGGCTGCTGTTAATTTTTGTCCGCACGAAGACGTCGCTCCGGCCCGCCTTAATGGTTTTTAGGACATTCACGGTTTCACCCGAATATCCACCGAACCGAATGGAGTAAGTCTTGAGGATCCATTTCTCGAACACCTGCTGATATTGTTGCTGTTGTTCGGTGCTCATTTGCCTCCAAAACTTGCCGGCTGCGAATCGGCCGATTTTCTCCATTGCGAAATCATCTTTTAAAAACGCGTGGAATCGCTTCTCCCGTTCGTCGAGAGAGCCTTTCGGGTCGCGTAATATGGCGATCGCTTCGTCAGCTAATCCTTGGATGAATTGCGCTGGTTTGTTACCATTATCCTGAGCCATCGCCGCGGATTGCGCGGGCAGTCCAAGGGAAATCGCAATCAGATAAACACTTAAGATTACGGGTAATTTTCGAAGAGTCGAAAAGACAGGGATCATCTAAAATTCACCTTACATCGATAGCGTTTGCGGCCCGAGAATATTGCGTCGTCTCTAAAGACAAAACCTTCGCCAGAAGACGGCCGGCGAAAGCACAATCCCGATCGCAACAACAACCAGCGCGAGGGAAATCCACTCGCGCGTTCCAACCTGCTCCCCCAACAATAGGGCGCTGCTGTACACGCCGACGATTGGAATGGCAAGAGTACTGATCGCGGCGATTGCGGTCGGCAACATGCCGATCAACGTGTACCACAACAAATGGCATACAATCATCGGAACGAAGGCGGAATATAGTACCGCTATCCACGCATTTATGGAGAGAGGTTGGTACTCCACGTTCGACTCGAAGATCAGCATGCCGATCAAAATTGGAACGCCGCCGAGAATGAATTGCCAACCTGTCAGAACAATGACCGGAGTCGTCCATTTTTGTGATTTGATGACCACCGTGCCGGCTCCCCACGAAATTGCGGCGCACAAAATAAGGCCCATGCCGTAGGGTGAGCCTTCGAGGCCGACGAGGTCCTTACCGACTAGAATGAAGAGACCGACAAGGCCGAGCGCCAGTCCAAGGCATCGAGCCATCGTCAATCGTTCGCCCAAGAAGATCGCGGCGAAGATTGTTGCCCAGAGCGGCATCGTATGCGCGACGACCGCGCCGCGGCCTGCTTCCACCAACAGCAAGCCAAAGGCGACGCAAAGTTGAAATCCGGTGATATTCAAAATCGCTGCGATAGCCAGCTTCCTAAGTTCACCCTTCTGTACGCGGAGGCTATGACCGAAGACGAAATGTGCGATACTCAGCAATCCCGTCGCACCGCAAACCACGCACAGAACCCGGAAGCTCCATGGCGGGAATTCGGAGACCGCGACCTTTAGCGACGGGAAGTTCACGCCCCACAGAACGGTAATGACGGCGATCATCAGATAGGCAGTCGCGTTTGGCCGCGGGGAAGGCTCGGTCGGAGTACCAGACGTCATGGGGTCTATCGTTTCCGGAAGCGGACGTGATATAGCCGCATAACAAGTTTTACGCCTCGCCACAAACGTGACAGTCCGATAACCGATCTCATGACGTCGTTGTTACATGAAGCCCCAGTTGAAACTCACAGGCTGGTTCTCTCAGGTGGTGGCGCGATGACGGGGCTCATCATTGTGGATGAAGTCAACGGTTTCGCAGCTGTTGGTGGCGGAAATTTGGCGCCGCCGATCGAGAACGCGCAGGTCACACGGATAATAGACGGAACCGACCGGCTGGCCCGGTGTTTCACGGCGCAGGATTGGCCGATATTCGCCTTTCTAGATACCCAAGAGCCGGGGAAGCCCGAGCCTCCCTATCCGCCCCATTGCGAGGCGAGAGGCGGGGAAGAAGAGCTCGTCGATCAACTCAAATGGTTTGAGGGCGACGCGAACGCAACGTTGGTTCGAAAAGATTGCATCAACGGATTTATTGGAGCTATCGGTTCCGATGGTCGGAATGTAGTTGTCGATTGGGTTAATCGAACCGGTGTCAGAGACCTATTTGTCGTGGGCATTTGTACCGATATCTGCGTGATGGACTTTGTGCTGACCATGCTGTCCGCGCGCAATCACGCCATGATGCCGCGATGCGAGACGGTATCCGTCCATGAAGGGGGCTGTGCGACCTACGATCTGCCGAGAGAGGCGGTGGAATCGCTCGGCTTGCCGGCGACAGCGAGCCATCCGCAAGAACTCATCCATCACATGGGACTGTTTTTCATGGCGGCGCGCGGTGCGCGGATCCTAAGCGAGGTTGAGGTCGCGGTCTAACGGCGCAGGGACAATGCGATGCGAAAGCCGTTGCGATAGATGCGGGCATCCCTATTGATCTTGCTGCGATTGCCGGAGCGCACGAAGCGCGCGATGCTGATCCAGGACCCACCCCGCAGGACCCGTTGCGTGCAGCGCCCGTCGGCAACCCACGGGCTGCCGTCGTTCGGGGCACCGGCTAGGGTCTTGTGCCAGCAATCCTCGGTCCATTCCCACGCATTGCCCGCGGTGTCGTGCAGGCCGAAACCATTGGCTTGGAAGCTTCCCACAGGGGCGGTCTTCTCGTAGCCGTCATTGCATTGATGAGGCGCCATTGTGGGAAAGTCTCCAGATCGCGCACCCGTGAAATCGAAAACATTAGCGAAGCCGCAGGCGTCTTTCGGGGCACTTCCCCAAAATCGCGGCGTGCCTGCTCCGGCCCGCGCGGCATATTCCCATTCCGCCTCTGACGGCAAACGATAGGGTTTATCGGTCTTCCTGGCGAGCCAATTCGTATATGCCTTGGCATCGTCCCAACTGATACAGACGGCGGGGTGCTGGTCGCCTTGTGCATAGCCCGGGTCTTGCCAGTTCTTGCTATCGGCGGTCTCGAACTTGTCGCCGGTCCAGTATTTGCAGCCACCTGATTTTTGGTATCCGGTGGCGGACACGAAGCGCCCATATTGGTGTCGCGTGACTTCGAATTTTCCGATGCCGAAGGCCTGTGCGATGCGGATCCGATGTACCGGCCGTTCGCGTTTGGCGCGCTTGGCCGGCAAACCTTCCATCTGGGTGACAGATTGCGGGCTTCCGATGAATGAGGCTCCGGCGGGCACGATGACCATCTCAGGGCAATCGGCGCAATCTCGAAACGCCTTTGGCTCGGCGGCTTGTATCGTTGGAACCGCGAATGCGTTGAGAATGCCAATGATTAATGTCAATCCACCAAGGGATTTCGTCAATTCACCAATACCAAGAGACCCAAGTGCTTTGCCAGCCGCGCCTGTCACCGCATCCATGACTTTCGCAATCACGTCTCCGGCGGAAG
>CAXAGK010000216.1:0-6662 GCA_963968305.1 uncultured Rickettsiales bacterium
TTCTCCGCCGTGTTGCCCATGTGATAGCCGTTGAAGGCATCCCACAATCCATCCCTGATCATGGTGTCGATGAAGCTGAGGTCGCCCATCTTCTGGCCGTTGCGCAGATGCGCGCAATGGGGGGCTTGGCTCATGCTTTCCTGACCACCGGCGACGACGACGTCGGTATCGCCGAGCTTTATCGACTGCATGCCCATGGCGACCGTGCGTAGACCCGAGCCACAAAGCTGATTGATTTGAACCGCGGTCGCCTCGACTGGAATGCCGGCTTCAATGGCCGCTTGTCGTGCCGGGTTCTGGCCGGCGCCCGCGGTGAGAATCTGCCCAAGCAGAACTTGGTCGACATCCGCCGCGTCCGTCTTGGCCCGCTTTAAGGCTTCTTTGATGGCAACCGTGCCGAGATAGGAGGCCGCAACACCTGACAAACCGCCATTGAACGCGCCAACCGGTGTGCGTGCCGCGCCCGCAATAACAACTTCCTTCATTGGATTTTCCCCTATGACAATTGTCCTGCCGATCCTGATCATGGGTATTTTTTTAATGTCAGTCGGCTATTATGCTGCATTGCAGCGTAGAGAGTGACGCGAGGAGATTCTAACGATGAATCAGTGTCGGATCGCCTCTCAGCGGGCGCGCGGTTGCAGGTTCTCGCAGAGGTTGAATAGAATCCGCAACGCGGCATCCAAGTCGCGAATATCGAAAGCGTCCCCGATTTCTTGAGCCGCATCCCGCAATTCCTTATCGATCCGTTCGAACGCGTTTGGGCCTTCCCTTGTCAAAACGACGATCCGGGATCGTTTGTGATCTGGGTTGTCGCGAAAGAGGACAAGGTCGGCGGCATGAGCCTCATCGACGATTTTTTTGGATCCGCTGCCGGGCAACCCCGCGCGCCCGCGCGATCTGCGGTACACTGCGCGGTCCGTCCAGTTGCAGGCTACGTACCAGTCCTCACATGCGATGGTAAAGCGGTGGAATGAGCACCGTCAATTCATAGAGTGCTTTCCCCTCCGGAGTGAGATCGGGACGGCGCGTTATCATCGTATCCGGATTCGAACTCATCACCGTATTATGACAATAGATAGCGTCATAAGGACAATTGCATTGTCAAAAATTTACATTGCCAACAGTTTTGCGAAACCATGTCTCGAGAGGCTGCCAGACGGAACTCTCCGCATTGTGGCCCGCCATCATGCCGATATGTCCGGTCTGTGGAGTATGAACCTCACAATTCGGCAATGCGGTAGCCAGCGCTTGTGCGGAAGCCGGGGGCACGATCCGGTCTCGCGCCGGGAGCATGGCGATAGACGGTTTGAGGAACTTGGTCGGATCGACAGCTTTGCCGTCAATGTGCCAAGCTCCCCGCGCCGGGTCGTTTTCGCCATACCATCCGCCAAGGCATTCTCGGGCGACTGCCGCCACGAGGGGAACGCCGTCGTTCAACCAATCTTCCAATGCCACGAAATCAACGGCTCGAGCGGAGGAGGGGTCCATGCGGGCAAAGCTTTGAAACTTCCGATATCCCAACAGAGGATCCAACATGCAAAAAAGCAGCTGGAGTATGTCGGTCGACAGTTCGCCAAGAGCGGTTAATTGACCCTCGAAGCATTGCGCTGTGACTGCCAGTCCCCGCGCCGACGCTTCATCTTCCGCGTGGAAATCCCACGGAGTCGCGAGGACAGCTAATCCGGCGACGTCCGCCTGGCGGCGCAACGCAAGAGCAAGCGCCAAGTCACCGCCCATGCAGTACCCCAAGACAAAGACTGGATTGTCAGAGGCCGCGCGCACGGACTCAAAAAGATCGTCGAGGCGCCCCGCGACATAATCCGTCAGGTCAAACCCACGTTCGAGGTCTCCAGGGCGTCCCCAATCGACCAGGTAGCCTTCGACTCCTCTGGCAGCGAGCCAACGCATAAAGCTGCTCTCCTCGGACAAGTCTAAAACATAGGATTGGTTGACAAGGGAAGGGACGACGAGAACCGATGCTATCGCTTCGGAGGTCGCAGCCGGGAAATGCAGAAGCCGGGTCGACCCTGCTTCTGCCACGACCACCGCCTCCTTCGCACTCCGTCGATAGGGGTGATTGCGATATGCCTCGATCCCATCCAGGAAACACGACAAACGACGCCGGCCTTCGCGTTCAACTGCCGTTGCCAGTAAGGTCGGGTCAACGGCAGCGAGCGCGTCCGCGAAGCCGTCAGTCTTCGCCGCTGGTATCCGCCAGTTGAGCGAGCCTTTCTTCGAGAACGGCAACGCGGCGTTCGAGCTCGCGTATGTCAGGGCCGCCGTCAGCAGGTGTGTCGGCAGTGGGCGCGGACCTTTTCGAGGTGTCTGGTCGCTCGGCATCGCCAGTATGTCCCCCAAGTTCCGCGGAAAATGGACCAAGACCCGTCGGCACTCCGCCAGGTCCCATGGTCGGAGAGATGAACGCTGCAAACAGACGTGTCATCGCGGCGCCCCATTCTGGGTCCGCCGCCATGCCTGAGAGATGTTCCTGCCAAAGGTCCAGATAACGTTTGGCGAGATCGTCGATTTCCGGCGGTGTGACCATGACCAAATTATATCCGCCGCTTAGGAGCCACGCCAGAGTTGCTGCTCTACGGAAAGGGCTGGCATAGCGCGTTGTCCTACAATACCTTTTGCGATATTGCGTTGCGGGATGATCTTGAAATTACGTTGTGGGTTATGGCAATGGTGGGAAAAAATTCCGAAAACGGCGATCCCGTCGTCATCAAGAAATATGCGAACCGGCGGCTCTATAACACGGCCTCCAGCAGCTACGTCACCTTGGAGCATCTTTGCCAGATGGTGAAAGACGATGTGGAATTCATCGTGCTGGATGCGAAGGGGAACGACATTACCCGCACGGTCCTCACACAGATCATTGTCGAGGAAGAAGCGAAGGGTGAGAACCTGCTGCCGCTCAGTTTCTTGCGCCAACTTATTTCCTACTACGGCGACAATGTGCAACGCATGCTGTTGCCCCATTACCTGGAATATTCGATCGATGCTTTTGCGAAGAACCAGGATGAAATCCAGACCTATATGGAAGACACATTCGGAAATATGTCTCCGTTTGGTCAATTCGAAAATATGGGAAAACAGAATCTCGAAATGTTCGAGCAAGCCATGCGGATGTTTACCCCGTTCGAGGGAAAACCCCCGAGCAAGCCGACCTCAGCAGCAGTGGCTCCTGCGCCATCAGAGCCGAGCGAAGTCAATTCCAATGCGCAAACGCTGCAACAGCAATTGGATGCACTGCAGGCCCAGCTAAATAAAATGACCGGCGACAAATCCTAACGTCACGCCTGAACCGGCTCTTCGCATCATCAGCATTTACGAATTGCTCTGGATCGTCGAAAGCAGCCAGGGCAACGATCCGTGAACTCGCCGGCTCGACGCCGGGCCAAATAGTGTTCATCGATAAAGCGGAATTTATCTGGAGTTTGAAACCGCCTTTCATGATCTTGGTCCCTTGGCGGAACCGGCACTCAGACAATCTCATTTGATGTGGAGTGGCGAATTTTCCATTTTCTTCGCACGGCCCATAGCCGGGGTGAACTAGGTGATTACGGTTGTTTTGTTGATGTTGCCGCTCTATCCGATGATCAAAAGACGCGTCGTGGGATGATTCCCCGGAAAATTGCGTTCGGCGGCGGTAAACGTTTGATTTAGCAGAGTTTGATGGTATAAAAACGCAGTAGGCATTTTGTATACCAGATATTTATGCCAGCCTGGCAGCCATTAGGAACGTGTTTAAAATGCAAGTCGCTCGACCGGTCGTACAACCGATTGTCATTTTGACAAGTCTTAAGGAGCAGACTTACGAGGCGCTGAAACGGGCGATCACGTCGATGAACATCTATGAATCGACCGAAGCACCGAAGCTCGACGAGCGCCATTTAGCGGAAAGTTTGGGCGTCAGCCGCACGCCGGTACGTGAAGCCTTGGCCCGGCTTGAGCAGGAAGGCTTGGTGCAGACCATTCCACGCCGGGGCGTTTTCGTCGTCCGAAAGACGAAAGACGAAATCATCGAAATTGTCACTGCCTGGGCGGCGCTGGAAAGTATGGCCGCGCGGCTCGCGACATTGGCTGCCTCAGACGCGGAAATTTCTAATCTACGTGTTATGTTCGCGGAAGAAGACGGCGATTCCGTGCGCGCGCATCTCGACGAGTACTCCGATAAGAACATTGCCTTTCATCAGGCGATCTTGGCGCTCGGTAAATGCAGCCTCATCGAACAGATGGCAGACAACCTGTTCATTCATATGCGGTCAATCCGAACCCGCACCATTGGCGACGGCGATCGGGCGAACCGGTCGGTGATCGATCACATTCACATAATCGAGGCGTTGGAGCGCCGCGACGCCGGGCTTGCCGAGACACTAGTGCGCGAACACTCAATGCGGCTCGCCGAGCACATACGTAAATACGTCGACTACCTGGATTGATCCGCACGAGCTAATTCAAAAAGCGGACGGCAGGGCGAATACACGAGGGAGAATAAGACTATGGCCGAAGGAAGCACGACACCGGATGAGACCCAAGACCTGACGGATGGGTTCAATCTCCTCATCGATGCGTTAAAACTCAACGACCTCAATACGATTTACGGCGTGCCCGGTATTCCGATCACGGATTTCGGCCGCATGGCACAGGCTTCGGGTATCCGGGTGTTGTCGTTCCGTCATGAACAGAACGCCGGTTATGCCGCCGCGATCGCCGGCTTCCTAACCAAGAAGCCGGGTATTTGCTTGACCGTCTCGGCGCCGGGTTTCCTGAATGGCCTTACGGCGTTGGCGCACGCGACGACCAACTGCTTCCCGATGATCCTGATGTCCGGCTCTTCCGAACGTGAGATCGTCGACCTGCAACAAGGCGATTACGAGGAGATGGATCAACTCGCCGTCGCCAAGACGCTCTGCAAGGCGGCGTACCGGGTCCTGCATGCGGAAGACATCGGCATCGGTCTGGCGCGCGCAATTCGCGCCGCCGTCTCGGGCCGACCAGGCGGCGTCTATCTCGACCTGCCGGCTAAACTATTCGGCCAGGTCATGGAAGCGGAAGCGGGCCGCAAATCATTGGTGCAAGTTATCGACCCCGCGCCGGCGCAACTGCCGGCACCGAGCGCTGTCGAGCGGGCGCTCGATGTTCTGAAGAGTGCGGAGCGTCCTTTGATCATTCTCGGCAAGGGGGCGGCATACGCCCAAGCTGACGATGCGATAAAATCCCTGGTCGAAAAAAGTGGCATTCCCTTCTTGCCGATGAGCATGGCGAAGGGACTGTTGCCAGATACGCATCAACAATGTGCAGGGGCGGCGCGGTCTACAGTGTTGCGAGATTCCGATGTCGTTATGATGATCGGTGCTCGCCTCAACTGGTTACTCTCGCACGGTAAGGGCAAGCCATGGGGTACGGCACCGAAGAAGTTCGTCCAGATTGATATCGAACCGAAGGAAATGGACAGCAATGTGGAGATCGCGGCCCCGGTGGTTGGAGATATCGGTTCTTGCGTTGCTGCCTTGCTCGACGGGATCGGCGATGATTGGCAGGGCCCGCCGACAGAATGGGTTAATGCGATCGTGAAGAAGCGCGACGACAATATCGCGAAAATGGCGCCGCGCCTGATGAACAACAACGATCCGATGGACTACCACGGCGCCCTCGGCGTGTTACGCACGATCATCAAGGATCGCCCGAACGCGATGCTGGTCAACGAAGGCGCTAACGCGCTCGATTACACGCGCGGCGTCATCGATATGTATCAACCGCGCAAGCGCCTCGACGTCGGCACCTGGGGTGTAATGGGGATCGGCATGGGTCAAGCCATCGCCGCTGCAGTTGAGACTGGCAACCCGGTACTCGCTATCGAAGGAGACAGCGCCTTTGGTTTTTCCGGCATGGAGGTCGAGACCATCTGTCGCTACAAGCTGCCGGTCTGCGTTGTCATCTTCAACAATGATGGGATTTATCGTGGCACTGACGCTAACGAAGTGAGCGATGATCCGGCGCCGACGGTGTTCGTGCCGGGGGCGCGCTACGACACTATCATGACCGCCTTTGGCGGTGTGGGTGTGAACGTCACCAATCCGGATGATTTGCGGAGCGCCGTCGTCGAAGCAATGGATTCCGGCAAGCCAACACTTATCAACTCGGTGATCGACCCGGCGGCCGGTAGCGAAAGCGGTCGTATCGGCAACCTCAATCCGCAAAGCGCATTAAAGAAGAAGTAAGCCCGGCCTTACGTCTTAAGAAACAGGAAAGAGAAGAGCTATGTCTAAAGCATTGGAAGGTGTGAAAATTCTGGACATGACCCATGTCCAATCCGGTCCGACCTGTACCCAGTTATTGGCTTGGTTCGGGGCGGACGTGCTGAAAGTCGAACGGCCGGGCGTCGGGGACGCGACACGGGGACAGCTGCAGGATATTCCCGACGTCGACAGCCTCTACTTTACGATGCTGAACAGCAATAAGCGCAGTATTACCCTCAACACCAAGTCAGATGAGGGGAAGGCAATCTTTACCAAAATGATTGAGCATTGCGATGTGATGGTCGAGAATTTCGCGCCGGGCGCGCTCGACCGCATGGGCTTCTCTTGGGAGCGCATTCAAGAGATCAATCCTCGTATGATCTATGCCTCGGTCAAAGGCTTCGGTCCGGGTCC
>CAXAGK010000217.1:0-6660 GCA_963968305.1 uncultured Rickettsiales bacterium
GGGCCGCCTTCGGTCAGCGCGTGCATGCCAAGCACGCTGACGCATTGGAAGATCTCCATGATCTCCTCCTTAGTGGCACCGTGGTTCAAGGCGTTGCGGATATGGATGCGGGCCCCTTCCGCATGAAGATGCGTCGTCGCGGTATCGATGGCGATATAGATGAACTCTTTGATCTTCGGCTCCAACGTGCCGGAGACCCAGGGCACCGAGGAGAATTCCAAATAGGCCTCAAAGAATTCCGGGCTGAGCTTCAGCATGTCGTCCCAGAACGGACTCCAATATCCGCGAACTTTAATGAATTCGGCCTTAAGGCCCTCCTCATATTCGCCAAATTCTACATTGTCGACTTCGTCACCCCGGCCCATATCGCGCAGCTCTTCCATCAGGATCGGCACGCCTAGGGTGCAGGTGTGAATACCGAGCACGCTCGTCAATTCCAGCACTTCCATAATCTCGTCACGTGTCGCGCCCAACGCCAAGGCGTTCTGTATATGTATTTTGAGACCCGGCATGTAGAGATGCGTGGTCGAGGCATCGATAGCGATATAGAGGAACTCGCGTACCTTCGGATCCAGCGCATTGTTCTTCGCCGGCACGGAAGAAAACTTTGTGTAGGCAGAGAAGAATTCACTGTCGAGCTCCAGAACGTCCGACCAAAAATTGCCCCAGTATCCTCTATTTTTGATAAATTCCGCCTTCAACTCTTGTTGGCGTGGTGTGAGTTCAGTCATGTTTTCCTCCATCGCGCGGCGTTGCTAAAGGGCCGCTCCAGATTACCTGTGTATGGAACATACGGCGGCCTGGAAACGGGCCAAGGGAGAGAAGGTGATTAATCATGCCGGACGCGGGAAGCGGCGCTATATTCGAGCGTAAAACAATCGGCATCGCCGGTGTCGAAATCGAATACCACGAAGGTGGAGAAGGATCGCCGCTCCTCTACTTGCACGCTGGTGGCGGCTTTCGCCCGATGCATCCAGCAATGCCGCACCTCGCCAAACGGCACCGCATCATTGCGCCCTCACACCCAGGCTTTGGGCGTTCCGGCCTACCAACTTGGATAAACTCAGTCGATGATTTCGCCCATATTTATCTGGAATTCATGCAGCGCCTCGACTTGCAAGAAACGACTTTAATCGGCGCTTCGATCGGCGGCTGGGTCGGGGCAGAACTCGCGACCAAGAACACCTCGCGGCTTTCTCGTCTTGTGCTGATCGGCCCAGCGGGCATCAAGGTCGGCTCGCGGGATGCCTTGGATATACCAGATATCTTCGCGATGACCCCGGCGGAATTCGAGAAGCGCCTGTTCCGCGATCCGAAAAAATTTCATCCCGACTTCACCAAAATGAGCGATGAAGACCTCGCCATCATCGCGCGCAACCGCCAAACCATGGCGCTGATCGCGTGGGAGCCCTACCTACACAATCCGAAACTGAAACACCGGCTGCAGATGATCGACATACCAACCATGGTAATACGCGGTGAGTATGACGGGCTGATCTCCGAGGATTACGCCAAGGCCTATGCAGCGCTGATTCCTGGCGCCAGTTTTGTGCAAATTGCCGAGGCCGGTCACGCGCCGGATGTAGAACAAGCCGAAGTATTTGCCAACACCCTTTCGAACTGGATGGAGAGTTAGGATGCGTATCTGGCATTTCAGCGAGACCGCCTACCCTCACCTACCGCCGGAGGACGACTACGAATCCGTGCGTGTCTCGATGCCGAACCGCTACTACGACCCCGAGATCGGCTACGAGCTTTATCAGAACCGCATCGACGAGTGGTGTCACGCGGATGAGCTTGGCATCGATATCATGATCAACGAGCATCACCAGACGCCAACTTGCGTCGACCCGTCGGCGCCTATCATGACCGGTGTGCTGGCGCGCGTGACGAAAAACGCGCGGCTTTTGATCCTCGGTAATCCCATCGCCAACCGCCGCCAGCCAGTCCGGGTGGCGGAAGAAATGGCAATGATCGACGTGATGTCGAAAGGCCGTCTCGAATGCGGCTTCGTGCGCAGCGTCCCTTACGAGATCGCGCCCGCAAACAGTAACCCGGTGCGCACAACTGAGCGCATGTGGGAGGCCCACGACCTGATCCTGAAAGCCTGGACCACCCACGACGGCCCGTTCACTTTCGAGGGTGAATTCTTCCATCATCGCATGGTAAATATCTGGCCGCGCCCCTACCAGCAGCCACATCCGCCGATCTGGGTGACGGCGCTAAGCACCGGAAACGCAACCGACATCGCTCGCAAGGGTTATAAACTAGGCACGTTCCTCGGCGGTTACGAAAAGACCCCGCCCGTCTTCAACGCCTACCGTAAGGCTTATCGTGAAGCGGGCCACGGAGATGAAGTACCGCTGGAGAACCTTGGCTATAGCGGTCTCATTTTTGTCGGCGAGACGGAAGAAGAAGGCCGTGCGGGTGGCCAACAACTGCTGTGGTATCTGAGCCACAATAAACTGCCGATGCATTTCAAAAACCCGCCGGGCTACGCCAGCATCGACGCCAACGTGATGGCGCTCAAAGGTGTGCAGATCGGTGTTCGTCGGGAAGGCTGGGTCCCCGACCTCGATGAGGAGATGGCGAAAGGCATCGTCTTCTGCGGGACGCCTGATCAGGTCTACGACCAGCTAAAGAGATTCTACGATCATGTCGGTGGTTTTGGAAATTTGCTCTCCATGGGACAGGCCGGTCATCTCTCCCATGAAGACACCAAGAAGAGCCTCACACTCTTGGCGAAAGAGGTCTATCCACGTCTCAAGGAACTTGGAAAACCAACGTCGATCGCGGCCGCCTAATCGGTAGTTGGCAATAGTCGGTTTATAGCGTATTTGCGACTTGCACCGCGCCACTGGCGATCACGATCAGAAGCCACACTAGGGCCAGACTGATACCAGTCCGCATCGCCGACCTTTCGTCCGTGGCTTCCCTGTCGGGCAAAGCGGCAAGAAGAATGGCAATGATCGGTAAAGAAGCAATGCCAACATGCGCCGCGGCGCTGTGTTGAAGGCTGGCGAACAGGGCCAAGGCATCGAAGCTTTCGCCCGTTGCAGCGGCGCTCGGCATAAAGAGCGCGTTGGACGCGACGCCGCTGCCGGTGACGTATGAACCGATACCACCGAGGATGGCGACCAAGCCGATAGCCGGATAAAGACCGAGTTGTGAAAGCAATCCGGCCAGTGCCTGAATGCTCCCGATTTCCACCAACAACCGCGCCGCCATCAAGAACAACAGAATGCTGGCAAGCGCAGGCCAGGAGCGTTTCGCAACATGACGCAAAAGCGAAAAACTCTCCTCCACCCGTGATTTTGATGGCCGCAATGCAATCGAAATAATCGTCACGAGGATCAACACAATGCCGGGGGAGCTTAGCACCTGAAAGGAAACACGATCCGTTTCAATAGATGGTGCGACACCTATCACCGCCAATTGTGGGACGATAAATTTTTGTAAAACGACGCCGATAATCAGCAGACCGTAGGGCAAAATTGATGGTGTCGAGAGAGCGTCGGCAAAACCCTCTTTTAAAGATGCGAACATGACGCAAAATACAATCACCGCCAGGCCCCCACCAACACCAGCTACTTCCACTCCGATCCAGCGTGACGCCAAGGCGATCCCCATCACCAGCACCGCGCCAGCGAATATCGCGTAGACGACATCCCTCCAGGTCGACCCTGGCACAAAAGGTAGACAGAATAACGGAAGCACCGCCGCAATCGGCCCGCTGGAATACAGGATGGCATCGGCCAGCACAGGTGGCGGCAAATCGGCGAGTTCGGCGCCAAGCAATGCGGAGATGGATAAGGCGCCCCAAGACATCAGGCTCATGCCGATTAAGGTAAGAAATATGGCTCTTCCACGAGTGACGATCTGCAAGAGAAGCGGCACGGTGATGAACATCGAGACGCCGTACCCAGTCAACGACTCCATCATCACGCCAATCCCAGTCGCGACGAGAATCACTGCGCGGGGCGGCGCTAAGCTTAGAGATTGGATCGCGTGAACAAGCGCATTTCGTCCCCCTGCGCGATTGGTCTCCTCGACAAACAAAATGCCTGGAAAAACAACGAACCCGACAAGCAATTCAAGAATGATTGCATCGGAAACAGCGCGGCCCAATTGGTCGGGCAAAACGGGGGAGAAGATCGCCAGAGCCCACAAACACAACGCGGTCGCGAGAGCCAAAGCCGCGGCGGTCAACACACTCCGTTGCAATACCAAGACGGCAAAAGCCGCGACGGCGCACGGCAATAAAGCAAGACCAGCCACCATTGGTGATACGCCCAACCAAATCTGCGATTAACTAAAGAAGTTCTATGACCCTATCGGTGAGTTCGCAAACCTGCACTGCATAGAACAGATTGGCTAACGGCACTTGATAGCGTCCCTTTAATCCGTAGCCATGGAAACCAAGGCGTCCGTTGGAACCAAGCATTCGCGTCTCTCCGGCGATAAAGGCGAGTAGAAACAATCAGCAGCAACATGGGTATCTAATCGGTGATGCCGTATGACACGCGCAACGCCCCGTGCCTCAAACGGATTTCCTCCTCGGCTTTCCAGAACGATATCCGTGACATCCGGGTTCTTATCGATCAAAGCCTCCAGGCTTTTCGTGATCCCATGATCGATTTCTCCCATCAGGAAGACGACCCGGCCATTCGTCCCGAGGTCCAACACATATGTGGGCACCTGCATACGTATTTGCTCGGCCCACGCCTTCTCCTTTACCACTCCCGAAATCAGCACTGTTTGTGCGGAACTAAACGCAATCGCGGCCGAGAAAAATTAAGCTGACGGCAATTCCAAAATAGATTGCCCACGTGACAGCCACCGAACCAAAAGCGGATTGATACCGGTCGCAGGCGCGGACAAGTCCCATAAGCTGCCAAGCGTACAACCCAACATGGACAGTCAAGAAATAGGCCGACAGTGCGGTAAATGCGTTTGCTGGACCTATTTCAACAAGGCTAAGAAAGGCGCTTTCCGCCGAAAGAATAGCAGCATGGATCAGAACAAAATTGATCCAGAACGAGCGAGAAAGTGAATGCTCTCCACGCCAGTGGTGGCGGAACCAATTTCCGAAAATTGATAAATTGCAATTCGTGCGAAAAGCCGGTTCATATGCGTCGAAATTTTGCCTTCGCCTCCGCTATTCAAAACTTTAGGAAGGGGACCGAAAGCCGACTATCCCGTAACCTCGACAAGGTTCCAAGCCATGCCGACGACGATTTCTGAAATAGAATTTTATGTCCTGAACGCCCCCGGCGAGACACGGCCGCATTGGGTTAGCCTTTTCAAAGTACCGAGTGCCAATGAATTGCTTGTCCGTATGCGCTCCAGCGATGGGGTTGAAGGATTTGGGTTGGCGACGAGTTATACGGATATCGCGCCGCTAGCGAAGATCGTGAAAGACGGTATCGCCGAGCAAATCCTCGGCATGGACCCGCTCGCACCGGAACAGCTCTATCAAAAATTGTTTGGCCTGACGTCGAACCGTGTATCCGCCGAGAATGGTTGGAGCCGCGAAGCGCTGATCCGCATTTCATCAGCCGTCGACCTCGCGTGCTGGGACATCGTCGGCAAGACCGCGGGTCTGCCGCTTTATCGGCTGTTCGGCGGTTATCGTAATAAAGTGCCCTGTTACGTCACCTGCGCCTATTACCGCGACGGTAAGGACAACGTGGAGCTGCGCGATGAGATCAATATGTTGGTCGACCAAGGTCATCGCGGATTTAAGGGCAAGGTCGGCGGATTGAGCCTCGCCGAGGACATCGAGCGCATGGAGATCGTCCGCGATGTGATTGGTCCGGACCGGGACCTGATGATTGATGTCAATCGCGCCTGGGACCTGAAGACCGCCATTGAAGGTGCACGACTGCTGGAGCCGCTCAATCCGGTCTGGCTCGAGGAACCTGTCCAATGGTTCGATGACCGTCGCGAGCTGAAACTGCTCTCGCAAAAAACACCGATCCCGCTCTCCGGCGGTGAGAGTGAACTCACCAGCTACGGTTGCCGGGTCATGTTAGAAGAGCAGGCGATTCAGATTTTGCAGTTCGATTGCACGATGTTCGGCGGATATACCGAAGGCCGGAAACTCGCGGCACTATGTGAGTTGAACCATGTCGACGTGGCGCCACATCACGACTGTTTCATCCACGCCCCGCTTGTCGCCTCAACCCCGGCGGGCCGGATCGTCGAATCCTTTACCGATCCGGAGCGTGACCCACTGCAGGCCGAACTATACGAGAACCCGCCGAAGATGGCGGATGGCTGGCTTACCCTGAACGAAGATCCCGGCATCGGACTTACGCTGTCGGAAGCCGCCGTCGAAAAGTTTGGCACATGCATTTTATAGTCTACTCAAGTCTTATCCGGGCATAACCTAGACTTTTTCGGTTTAGGTGGCGACCTTCGCGTCAGAGGAGCTAACGCATATGGATTTAGTGACACCGGAGAGCCTAGGAATTTCGAGCCAGCGCCTGGAACAGGTTTCGTCCTGGATGGAACGGCAGGTTGCCTCGAACCGATTGGCGGGACTTTCCGCCATGATCCATCGGCGCGGAAAGAACGCGTATTTCAACTGCGCCGGACAAATGGATGTCGAGGCGGGCAAACTGAGCTACTCCCCGGAATTCGGACACTGACGTAAGC
>CAXAGK010000218.1:0-6655 GCA_963968305.1 uncultured Rickettsiales bacterium
GGGCGGAAAATGCCGTGCGATTCCAGCATCATGTATCCGGACGGTGACCCGGCCGACGTCTTCGTGCAACACCGCGCGTAATGCCGCGTATTCCCGTGCCGCCTGCCC
The DNA here is from genome assembly GCA_963968305.1 of uncultured Rickettsiales bacterium. Taxonomy (GTDB): domain Bacteria; phylum Pseudomonadota; class Alphaproteobacteria; order UBA8366; family UBA8366; genus UBA6544. Next base: position 109 of record CAXAGK010000218.1, read on the forward strand.
GGCCAATGCCTGAAGTTGGCGGCGCGGTAAACTGGGATCACCATTCACCACGCAAATCATTTTATCGGTACTCCAATAAACATCCCCGGGCGCGTCTTCGTTCACGGCGCACCCTCCTAAAACAACCGTCAGACATCCGACGGCAAACAAGCGCATCAATTTCATTGCCGACCCTCGTTCCCAGTACGAGGGCTAGTTTAGCGTGTAAAACATCTATATGGAGTAGCTCGATTCGGGACACCGCCGTCAGGAGTTAGCGCCATGGAATTCGCCCCTCGTATGAGCCGGTTCAAGCCGTCACCGAGCCAGATTGCCTCGGCGCGCGTTCGCGACCTAGTGGCTGAAGGCCGCGATATCGTCAAGCTGACCGCGGGCGAGCCCGACTTCCCAACCCCGGATCACGCGAAGGCGGCGGCGATCGCGTGTATGGACGCCAACGAGATCCGCTACACGCCGATCAACGGACTGCCGGAAATGCGGGTCGCGGCGCAGCTTAAATTCAAACGCGACAACAACCTCGATTACGGCCTCGACCAGATCGCGGTCGGCTCCGGCACCAAGCAGATTCTGTTCAACTGCCTGATGGCGACCGTCTCCGAAGGGGACGAGACGATCATTCCCGGCCCCTATTGGGCATCATACCCAGACATGGTTTTGTTAGCGGGCGGCACCCCGGTGTTCGTCAATTGCGGGCAGAATAATCTATTCAAGATGCGCCCTGAGCAATTGGAAGAAGCGATCACGCCGAACACGAAATGGCTGATGTTTTCCTCGCCGAGCAATCCGACGGGGGCCACCTACTCGCGGGAAGAGATCAAGGCCCTCGCCGACGTGCTGATGCAACATCCCCACGTCAATATTCTTACCGACGACGTCTACGAACATCTGATCTATGACGGCCGCACCTTCCACACCCTGGCCGAGGTAGAGCCCGGCCTCTACGACCGCACGGTAACCTGCAATGGCGTCTCGAAAGCTTACTCGATGACCGGGTGGCGGGTTGGTTTCGCGGGCGGGCCGAAAGACATCATCGCCAACATGGGGAAGATGCAATCGCAAAGCACCTCCGGGGTCTCAGCTGTCGGACAGGCCGCCGCTGTGGCAGCCCTATCCGGCCCACAAGAATTCGTGAAGGATCGCACCGCGAATCTTCAATACCGCCGCGACATGCTGTTCGAGAAATTAAACAAGGCCGAAGGCCTGCAATGCGACTTGCCGGAAGGAGCGATGTATATCTTCTGCTCGTGCGCGGGAACCATCGGCAAGAAGGCGCCAAACGGCAAGGTGATCGAGACCGACGTGGACTTCACCATGTATCTGCTGGATTCCGTCGGCGTCGCAGTGGTGCAGGGGAATGCCTATGGCCTCTCCCCCTATTTCCGCGCCAGCTTCGTCGCTCCCGAAGAGGACCTGTTGCGCGGCGGAGACAAAATCCAGGAGGCCTGTGCGGCACTCGGCTAAACTACGCATTAAAGACCGGCGATGCCGCCATGCTGGCGGGACCAATGAGCCGGGTCTTCAATAAATTTCTCGACTTCCTCCAGCGTCGGAAGGCCGAAATATTGATCCTTGCGGGCACAGTCGACGATATCCCGCAACTTGGCCAACGACACATGAGAGTGCGCGGTCGGAAACACATCAAAATCGATGAGTGCGAAAGTTTCCATCACGTCGGCTTCGGCTTGCTCGAGAGCGTTGAGGAATACCGCTTCGCTCATGCCGTCTGTCGCAAGGTCATCGATCAACAGCACCTTCGCCCCCGGCTCGAATTCCCCTTCGAAATGAGCGAGCCGACCAAATCCTTTGCTTTGCCGACGCACGAGAACCAGTGGTTTGGAAAGTCGGTCGGCGACCAGCGTCGCAAAGGGAATACCCGATAACTCGCAACCAGCGACAACCTCAAGCGCGTCCAAATCGAGACTGTCGGAGAGCTTCTCGATCATCATCTCGACAAGTGTGTTGCGGTCCGCGGGCGAGGAAATCAGTTTCTTGCAATCGATATACAAGGGGCTCGCCCAACCCGACGAATAGAAGAACGGCTCCCCGTGCGCCCGCGCATAGAGCGACCGACTCTCGACGATAATGCGCGCGGTCTCTTCCGCCCAGCGTCCCGAAGAGCTCATCTAAGCGGGCTCCCGATCATCGGTGGCGGCACGCAACATCGCATCTCCCAAAACTTGGGTCGCTATAAAAAAGTCATCCATGTCCATCGCTTCGTTTGGATTGTGGCTGCCTTTCGCATTGCGCACGAATACCATGCCCGACGCCACGCCCGCATTTGCGAAAACAGACGAGTCGTGCCCAGCACCCGACGGCATGACCTCATGTGCAATTTCATTGTCATCGCAGACCTGCTGCAACATGCCAACAATTTCAGGAGACATCACCGCCGGGTCCGTCAGGCTGGGCTCACCAAGATCGAACGTCACACCGCGTTTGGCACCGACGGCATCGCATTCCGACCGCAGTAATGCTCCGAAAGATTTCAATGTCTTCAAATCCTGGCTTCGATATTCCAAGGCGAACGTCACCTCGCCCGGCACCCGGGACACCGCATGCTGATTGGAATCGGTCTCAACCACCCCGGCGGTAAGAACGAGGTCTTCACCCCATTCCAACAAGACGCGCCAATGTTCATCCAATCGAACGAGGAGATCGGACATCGCAAGCACAGCATCATGGCGGAGCCATCGCGGTACCGCACCCGAATGCGCCGCTTCCCCTCGGCAAACTACGCGGCGATGGCGGACGTTCCCGCGAATACCGGTCACAATACCGACCGGCTTTTCCAGCGCGATCAGAACCGGCCCCTGCTCGATATGCAGCTCAAACCAACTATCGAAGCGATCCGGACTGCGCAGAATTTCACCGGCGCGGAGGGGAGCGATCTCGGCGCCACTTGCCCGCATGCAATCCTCCAATATCCGCACGCCGTCGCGATGAGGTGATGTCAGGTCCGCGTCCGTGAGTTTCCCGAACAGGGCGCGCGAGCCAAAATAGCACGGCCCGCCGAACCAGGCACTTTCCTCGCCGCGTAAGGCAATGAGCTCGACGTCGCGCCGCACGCGACCAAGATCCCGTAGCCCAAGCAAAACCATAAATCCTGCGATGACGCCGGCAGCGCCATCGAAATTGCCACCTTCAGGCACGCTGTCTAAATGCGAGCCGGTGGCGACGGTCGGCAGTCCGGATTCTTCACCGGGCAGGCGGATGATCAAATTCCGGGCGGCGTCCCATTCGACTTTAAAACCTTCGGAGACAGCTAAACGCTCAAGCATTTCCATCGCCGCGGTCTCACCCAAACCATAGGTTTCACGAGAGACGCCAACACCGTCGAAGGAATTTTCACGGAGGTCAGACAAGAACGTCCGAGCGATATCACACGACCGCGGCCCCATCGCCAAACGAGACATCGTACCAATTGTCGTATGATTGATTGTAGCCGTCAAAACCACCCCCAGACCGAATATGACAATGATTGACCCATGCTCGAATTCGGAAGCGACAAAGCGTATATAGCGCATAGTGCAGCTACAAGTCGTATTTTCGACCGCTAATTGTCAGGTCTTAATATCCTCATCAGCCCGCTATGGGCCGCATGTGCAACATTCGCAACCACCAAGATCTCGGCCGCCTCTCCATGGCAGCTAAACGGTAAAATCAGGTGCTGACAGGCTTTCACTTTTGAATCAGGTGGCGGTGCGTGCCGCGTGAACAGAGGTTCCTTGCGGTGCATGGACGCGAGACAAGCGGCATTGAAAATTGCCCCATCCCCAAGTTACGCTCGGTAAAATTCTGACCGGTGCGGTCTTCCGCGTAACGCGAAGCGATAAAACTGCCGTGGAGACGATAAGTAAGGTCGTCGCTCTCCGCAACCTTCTCAATCACCATGATGTAACCCAGAAGTGGCTTCATCGTTTCCGGCTCGAAGGATCGATAACGAGACAGGTCGTCATCCCCTCTCAGGGCGTGCCAAAGTCGGCAAGCGTCATCCAGCCAAGTTTCCTCGATTTGAAGTGAGCCCAGATTCCATATCAAGTTGAGCTCAGCGGAGCCACATTCTCAGATGAAAAGTTCAACAGCCTGCCAATCGTCATCGGCGATCAGCCGGGAGAGACGGTCGTCGTCTTCGCTCCAAACACTCATACAGGCGATAGTTCCTGTTCCACCAGCGCCGCCCAATAACTGGCGCCATAGAGCGCAGCCTCGTCGTTGAAGTCGTAATTCGGATTGTGCACGACACAACCGCCGTCCTCACCTTCGCCGTTACCGACACGAATATAACATCCGGGGCGTTCCTGCAGCATCCAAGCAAAATCCTCGGAGCCCATGGTCGGTGGATGATCGGTATTAACGTTTTCCGCGCCGACGACGATCGCCGCCGCGGCCGCCGCTTTTACGGTTTCCTCCGGCGTATTGACCAAGACGGGATAGCGCCGGTCATAGATGATTTCAGCCGTCAATCCATGCGCGCTGGCGATCCCCTCGATGACCTGCCTCATACGCGCTTCCACCGTATCCTGCACCGCTCGGCCGAGTGCACGGCATGTTCCTTTGATGCTCACGGTCTCGGGAATGACGTTCATATTTGTGCCGGCGTGAAACTGGGTCACGCTGATAACTGCGGCCTCGATTGGGTTGGTCGTCCGCGAGACGATGCGCTGCAACGCCGTGACGATTTCCGCCCCCGTTACGATGGGGTCCGCGCCCTGATGGGGATGCGCCGCATGTGATCCCTTGCCCTTAACGGTGATCTCAAACATGTCGGCGGAAGCCATCGACGGGCCGACCCGCATCCCGAACTTACCAATGGGGAGGCCCGGTTGATTGTGCATGCCGTATACCGCTTCCACCGGGAACAGCTCGAACAATCCGTCCTCGCACATCACGCGTCCGCCCGCTTCGTTTTCTTCCGCCGGCTGAAATATGAACTGGACGGTACCGTTGAAGCGTCGGGTCTCGGACAGGTATTTTGCAGCACCCAGCAGCATCGTCGTGTGGCCATCATGCCCACAAGCGTGCATCTTGCCGGCATGTGTCGAGACATGATCAAAAGTGTTTTCCTCATGGATATCGAGCGCATCCAAATCGGCCCGCAGGCCAATAGCGCGATTCGAATTGCCGACAGATAACGTCCCAACCACACCGGTCGTGGCGAGCCCGCGATGGACGTCTAAGCCGAACGACTCGAGTTTTTCTGCGACGATGTTAGAGGTCCTTGTCTCTTCAAATGCGGTCTCTGGATGAGCGTGAATGTCACGCCGCCACGTCCGCATTTCCGCAGCGAACGCCGCGATCTCTTCCTTCACCGCCATGAAACTTATCCCTTTCTCGGTTATACTCGGAAGCGGGTCACCGCGCCCTCGTCCAACATCAATCCATGTCCCGGCGCGTCGAGCGGCGCCATCATACCGCCTGACGGTTCCGGCATATTTTGCAGAATTTCCGTCGAGCGCGGCATGTATTCGACCATATCACCAGCCGGAACGGAAGCCAGCAAGTGCACATGAACCTCGGGGACGACATGACCGCAGACCGGCACGTTATACGCCTCGCCAAGAGCCGCCATTTTCCGCCACGGCGTGATTCCACCGACCCGGGCCAGATCGAGGATGATCACATCGAGCGCCCGCGCCTCCAAACACTCGCGCGTCTGCGCCAATGTGTAATAGTGCTCGCCGCCGGTCACCGGCATATCGAACATATCGCGCAACTTCCCGAGCCCGATATAATCTTGATGGTCGATCGGATCCTCAAGCCAACCTGCGCCCGCCTCTTGGAGAGCCCGCCCCGCCTCAACGGCTTGGGTATAGCTCCACCCCTCGGTCGCATCGACCATGACCGTCACATCGGGACCGGCGGCATCTTTCGCATGACGTACCCGTTCCGCCTGCTCCGCCGCAGGAGCGGTGTGACTCAATCTAAGTTTAACGCCGCCATAACCCGCATCTGCGTATTCGCGAATGGACTTTTGCAAGTCGTCGACCGGCACGCTGTACCACATCCGATCGCTCGCATAGGCCACCACTTCGTGACGATAGCCGCCAAGCATCCGGAAAATCGGTTGGCCGAGAGTTTTGCCGAGCGCATCCCATATCGCGATATCGAGCGGCGCCAACGACCAGTGCAACAACCCGCCAGGTCCGATCCAGTTGGCCCGGCGCGCCAACGATTGCCAGGCCGCTTCCGTATCCCGGACATCCATCCCGACGAGATGCTCGGCCAACTCAGCGGCACCAGACGCAATGGTGCGCATCAAATCGCCGCGCGGCTGCACGATATACCCGACCCCTTCGACCCCATCGCTGGTGCGCACGCGCGCCAACACATGCCAATTGGCGTCAACCGGACGTCCCGCCGCCTGATAGGCGTCACCCACTGGAATTTTCAAAACCTCGACGCTCGCAGATTCGATTCGCATCGACCGCTCCCTCATGTCATTTCTTTCCTATATGATGGTCGGTCGAGCGAATATCGCTTCAAGACTTCTCTCTGTTGCCCAGTATCGAATTTGTGATGTGCAGGAGGAGACCGAAAGTTCTATGGG
>CAXAGK010000219.1:0-6641 GCA_963968305.1 uncultured Rickettsiales bacterium
GCCATCATCGCGCCCGCGACTTCCTGTTTCATCAGAATGAAGCGGACATCGCGTTCACGCGCCGCTTCCATCAACTCAACCGTCTCACCGCCCGGGTGACCGACGATGAAGGGTGTTCCCATCTCATCGAACGCGTCGACGAGGACTTCTACCGTGGTGGTCATTTCAGTTGTCCTCCTGCTCTGTCGGTGCGTCGATATCGATTATGAGGTTCAGATATTTATCGATGGAGACAGTCGTGTCCGGTCCGGCGACGGCGGTGGATTCGCGCTCCTCGATGACCGCCGGTCCCCGGAACGAATCGCCTGGTTTCAACGCATAACGATTGTAAATCTTGCAGGCTGCATATCCGGTCTCCGGGAAATAGACCTCACGTTCGCCTTTATCCGCCGGGTTTTCGTCAATCTGCTGGCCCGCAAAGTTAAGCTCGACATTCGGTGTCGGGCCCGACGCATAAACGCGCCAGGTCAATGCCTCCATCGGCAGATCGCTGATTTGGCGGCCGAATAGCTCCTGATAACGGTCGAGGAAGATTTGCCGGATCGTTGCGGCAGAGCTCTCATCGAGCTTGCCGTCGGGCACGGGCACGTCAATCTCGAACCCTTGTCCGCTATAACGCATATCCGCGCGCCGCCGCATGGAGACAGTGGATGGGTCCGCTCCGGCTTCCTGGATTTGCGCCAAGGCTTCGGCTTCCATTTCGGCGAATAGATCATTGAGCCGATTCCAATCGAGTGTCTCTAAGCGCGAGACATAACTGCGGACTGCATCCGTGCCAGGGGCGGCAACCAAAAACCCAAGGGCCGACAGGACACCGGCACCGAGCGGGCAAATGACTCGGTTGATCTTCAACAATTTCGCCATCCCGTAGGCATGCACGGGACCGGCTCCGCCGGAGGCGACCAGTGCATAGCGGCGTGGGTCGCGACCTTTCTCGGCAATATACATACGAGTAGCCGCCGCCATGTTCTCGTTGACGATACTGTGGATACCCGCGGCGACATCGGTCACCGATAGGCCGGTGGCGGAGGCGAGCGTATCCTGTACTGCGCCCTCTACCGAGCTCAGATCCAAATCCATTTCGCCGCCGAGGAAATACTCCGGTGAGAGATATCCCAATAATAGGTCGGCGTCGGTGACGGCGGGTTGAGTGCCCCCCTGGCCGTAACAGACGGGCCCAGGATCGGAGCCGGAGCTGTCTGGGCCCACCTTCAGCAATCCCATATTGTCTACCCGCGCCAGCGATCCACCACCGGCACCAATCTCGATCAAATCGATGACCGGTACCTTCAGCGGCAATCCCGAGCCTTTCTTGAAGCGACGCACTCGGCCGGCCTCGAACTCGTGGGCATGTTCGGGTTCGAACTCTTCAATCAGGCACATCTTCGCGGTGGTGCCGCCCATGTCGAAGGAGATTAAGTGGTGGGTGTCTGTCAGTCGTCCGTAGAATGCGCCCGCGGTTGCGCCCGCCGCCGGTCCTGATTCGATCAGATGGATTGGCGCCTTCCGGCCGGTTTCGACCGACGCGATCCCGCCGCTCGATTGCATCAGGTACAATGGTTGCTTCAGGCCGAGGGCCGAGAGTTTATCCGACAGATCGCCGAGGTAGCGCTGCATCAGCGGCAAGACGTAGGCGTTGGCGCAAGCCGTGTTGGCGCGCTCGTATTCCCTGATCTCGGGCGCGACTTCCGTCGACGTGGTGATCGGAATGTTTGGGAAAGCCGCTTCCAGGACTTCCTTGGCCCTCCGCTCGTGAGAATCATTGGCGTAGGAATGCATGAAGCAGATGGCAATCGCTTCGACGCCCTCTTCTTTCAGTTGCTGCGCCGCATCTTGAAGACGGCTTTCGTCCAATGGCCGCAGGACCTCGCCGTTGGAATTCACCCGCTCGTCAATTGCGAGCCGCAGGAACCGAGGTGCCAGAGGTTTCGGCCTCTCGAAGAACAAATCGTATAGGTCGTAGCGAATTTCCCGGCCCATTTCGAGCGAATCGCGGAAGCCTGCGGTGGTGATTAGCCCAATCTTGGCACCTTTGCGTTCAATCATGGTATTGGCAACGAGCGTGGTGCCATGGACGACGGCGTCCAATTCGGGCACGGACGTTCCCGCTTCCTCGACCAATCGTTCGAGGCCTTCGGTGATCGCTACGCTTGGATCTTCAGATGTCGTCAGGCGTTTGCCCGTGAAGATCAGATCGCGGTTCTCGTCGACTAGAACGAAATCGGTGAACGTGCCGCCGACATCGACGCCCACGCGGATGCGGCCTTCGGTCTTATTCGTCATTGCTCAAACGCCCCCTACTCGATGCCGTAATGGCGTTTGGCGTATTCCGCCGTGATATAGCCATTGCGTAAATCGTTTTGCACCGCCTTCGGGTCGCGGGCATTGGGCGGGCCGTATCCGCCACCTCCGCCGAAGCGCAAGGTCAGTTTGTCGCCGGGTGCCAGCACGCTGCGGGCTTTCGGGTGCGGTTTGGTGCCGTCGGATTTCACGATCTCGACCTTTGCTCCTTCCATGCCGCCGAGGAGACCCTTTGCCGCATATTTTTGCCGGTCAGACATCATAGAAAGACGGACGTCGTCTTCCGCTGTGATCTCGATTTCTACCTCTTGCCCGAGGCCGCCCATAAACTCGCCAGCACCGCCGGAGTCCGTTCGGAACTCTTTCTTCCAAATGAGAAGTGGGGCGAGGCTTTCGAAAGCTTCAATGCTGCCGGAACCCGAATTGGTCGGGAATGCTGTGCAGGAATGGCCGTCGGCGACCGGGCTTGCACCCATTCCGCCGCTTGCGAAGAAGATTTGTGAGAAGCGGTTACCACCATCATCGATGCCGCTGTATACGGATCGCATTGTCGGGGCGCCACCGCATTCGGCGATAACCCTGTCTGGCACAGCTTGGGCCAGGCATTCGTAAATTGCGGCAGCGAGCAGATGGCCTGTTAACTGGCGGGCATTGACTGGTGCCGGGAAGGTTGGGTTAAGGATACTGCCTTCTGGTGCGGCTACGGTGACAGAGCGGTAAGACCCTTCGTTGCGCGGAGTATCGGGATCGAGCGCGCATTTTACCGGATATGTAGAATACGCGTAGGTGTATTTCATCACGGAGTTGAGCCCCCGGTCGATTTGCTTCGACGTGCCGTCGTAATCAATGTGCAGAGCGGAACCGTCGACCGTGATAGCGCATTCGATATGGGTCTCGTCCTCATCGTAGCCATCGGCGTCAACGGCTGCGCGGTATGTCCCTTCGGGGACCTCCTCGATGGCTTTCCGCATGGCGATGTCGGCACGCTCCAGCAAAGCGCCGGAGAGGCCTGTTAGGTCATTGAGCTGTGCGTCATCGAGAAATTCTTGAAGCCGCCCCGCGCAAACCTGTTGTGCTGTCACTTGCGCGTAGATATCTCCGATAACCTGGCTTGGGACCCGGACATTGGCGGTGATGAAATCGAAGACGTCTTGATTTGGCTCGCCCTCTTTTAGGAACTTCATCGGCATCAAACGAATGCCTTCCTCAAACAATTCGCGCCCGTCCGATGACCAGCCGGCCCCGCCAATATCCGGCAGATGTGCGATCGAGCCCGAAAACCCGACTAGCTTCCCCTTGTGAAAGATTGGCGCTGCCATGGTGATATCCGGCAGATGGCCAGAGCCGATCCAGGGATCGTTGGTGATGATGCAATCGCCAGGGTTCCAATTCTCAATCGGGATGCGTGTGATGAAATTTTTCAGGGCATCCGGCAGCATGCCGACGAAAGACGGGATGCCGGCGGTGTTCTCGGCCAGCGAATCTCCGTTCGAATCCATCAAGACGGTCGCAAAATCATTGGATTCCCGCACAATGGTGGAGAATGAAGTGCGTAGCAGTGCAGCTGCCGATTCATCCGCGATGGAGATTAAGCGGCTCCATAGAATCTCTAATGTTATGGGGTCGAAATTCGCTTTTTCAGCGTTGTTCATCGCGTGTCCTGTTTTCTGCTCTATCTATAATAGATTGATGCTCAACATTGGTCTCAAAAAACTTCTGAGATGGTTCCTAGGTAGATGCCTGTTGTCATCAGGCAATATCTCAATCAATTTGTCTGAAACTAATCACACGTTTATGTATCGAGACGGCTCTTAAAATTATGTGAACTGAGGGAGGAAATGGTCTCCAGCGCGATGTACGAGATCAACTACCAACGGTTGCGACGCCATTCGCTGCGCATCGCGGCCATTGTCGATAAGATCGTGCCAGCCTATCAAAAGAATAATGTGACGCCGGCGATCCAAAAGGAAGTGATCCGGCTTTCCGATATCTCCAAGGAAATCTCGGAACGTCTTGCGGATTCTGATTTGGAACACGTCACTAATCTATGTGAGACGATTGATTCCGTGACGTCGTCAATTCTCCGTGATCCGAAAACCCCGATCCGCGTGATGTGGATTTGTTGAAGTCGATCTCGGATGCGATCGTCGTCAGTTTTAATCCGGAAAAAGCGTCCGCGGATTTCGCCCGAGAGGTCAAGCAAATGGTGGGCGACAAGTATTGCAAGCGCCAATAAGAAGAACAGGCTGCAGGCTATAGCCTTTCCAGGTTATATCTAAGCTCTAAGGTCGGTTTACCTATCCTTCTGCTGCGTCCGTGCCGAAGGCGTCATGCGTTCACGGCCCTATACGATAAGATCGAATGTCTCTGGCATTGTTAGCCTGCGGCTGAATCCGCCAGTGTATCGAATACGTTACCTTTGGACGGTTGCTCAGATATCAAACTCTGATGCCATAAGGCATAAAACAATAGGATCCATGATGCGATTCCGGCCCGTTTCTTACCACTCACGAACAATTTCTCGACGCGATCTGGACGGCAGATTTCCGATATTGCCGGATTGCGGGCGACCAAGGGGCCGAGTGTCTCGCCCCGGCGTTGAATCCATTCACCTACGGGGACGGTAAATCCCCGCTTGCGCTCGAAGGGCTGGGCCACCGGCATGACCCGCTGCAGCCATTGACGGAGAAGCCATTTACCGGCGCCTTTCCGGATTTTCATATCATCCGGCAAGGTGAAAGCGATCTTGGCGACTTCGCGGTCGAGGAACGGTGTTCTGCCCTCAAGTCCGTGGCTCATGAGGCAGCGGTCGAGTTTGGTAAGCAGATCATTCGCCAGCCAATCTGCGCTGTCCGTTGCTTGTGCGATTTGCAGCGAGCTTCGATGGGGTAGGGTCGCGCTTGTTTGTGCTGACTCAAATCCGTCCCGCCATCCATGCGGTTCGTCGCGCAACACATTCAACCCATCGAATATGCCACGGGCACGAAGCGTTCGACCGCCGCGCCACCAGTGCCGCAGCTGGCTGCGATATCTACCGTATCCAGCGAACAATTCATCCCCGCCTTCGCCGCAGAGGACGACCTTCAGGTCTTGCGCCGCTTCGCGCGCTAATTTCCATGTCGGTAGGACGGCGTAATCCGCCGCCGGGTCGTCGACGCTTGCCGCCACTTGAGGCAGCAACTCCCAGAAATCGGTCTCGTTGAATTCGATCTCTTGATGTTCGGCACCGACCGATTCGGCCACTGCTTTCGCGTGGGCCCGCTCGTCATGGACACCAGTGTCGCTAAACCCAACCGTGAAGGCCTGGACGGGGCGATCGTTTAGCCGCGCCATGAGAGCGAGAATCGCGGAGGAATCGATGCCGCCGGATAAGAACAATCCGTAGGGAACATCGGAGCGTTGATGAATTCGGACGGAGTCTTCAAGCGTGCGGTCGAGGGTTTGTAGCGTGTCTTCGAATGAACTGGTGCGGTGTGGGATCTCTTCTTCAACGGGAAGGGCTTCAATTTTACGCCGTTCAACGATGCGCCCGCCGCAAATGATGAGTGTCTCGCCCGGCATAACCCGTTGGATGCCATCGAAGATCGTTTGGCGACCGCAGGTAAATTGCAATTGCAGCAATTCGTTTCGTTGTGGGGAGCTGATATTGGGAGCGACGAGGCCGGCTGCCAATAGTGCGCGCGGTTCGGATGCAAATGCGAATTGATGCGCGGCTTCGCAGTAATAAAGTGGTTTAATTCCGAACGGATCGCGGGCTAGGATCAAACAATCCTTCGGCGCATCGTAGATGGCGATGGCATACATGCCACGGAGCTTTTTGGCGAAGTCGAAGCCGTGCTTGCGATAGAGGTGGAGCGGTGGCTCGCAATCGGAAGACGTCGAAAAGCGGACATCCGACAGCTCCTGACGCAGCTCAATGTAATTATAAATCTCGGCGTTGGCGATGATCGCAGCGCCGCCCGGCTCGTGAAGCGGTTGATCGCCGGTGACTAAATCGATAATTGCGAGACGGTTTTGCGCGAGGCCGACCCCTTGGGAGATATGGAAGCCTTCGCCGTCCGGGCCGCGATGGCCAAACGCCTCGAGCATAGTATCGAGAAGCGCTTTTTCAGGGGGGGAGCCGTCTCGGGTCATCAAACCCGCAATGCCGCACATTAAGGGATAACCTTCTCGAAGAACGTCTTATACTGCTGAACGACAATATCCTCAGTATAGCTCGTTTGGTACGCTCGATTGCCGGCGGAGGCAAGTTCGACCGCGAATTCCGGCAAATCGAGAAGGCGATTGATCGATCTTGCGAGCGCATCTGCATCGTCTATGGGGACGAGCAGTCCGGTCTT
>CAXAGK010000220.1:0-6634 GCA_963968305.1 uncultured Rickettsiales bacterium
ATCATGATATGGGGCCCATCAATGCCGAAGTCCCGAACGAGCGATCGAATAGTCTCTTTCGTTGTCTCCACGATGGTCTCTTGGCAGAGCGAAGCAACGGCGGCCATAAGGGATTGGTGAACCGTCACCGGGACGACCCGGAGTTCCGCACAAGCGAGCATCATCACGGGAACGACACCGCTTCCCACGAGAGATGCCAAGAACTCCGTATGTCCGGGGAAACTAAAGCCGCTATCATAGAGCGCTTTTTTTTGAATCGGGTTGGTAACAACAGCCGCAGCATCACCGGATTGAACCAATGCGACGGCGCGTTCGATCGAAGCGACAACCGCGCGGCTGTTCTCCGGTTGCGGTTGACCGGGAATTGAACCACCGTCCATCGTCAACGGTAAGACAGGCAACGCATGGGCGAATACATCGGACACCTCGGCCGGATTCTCGATCTCGCGAATCGGGATATCCCAATTCAACCGCTTATTGATCGCATTCAATCGATCCACATTGTCAATTGCGAAATATGGCGGCAATTCAGCTGCCCCATGTTCAAGCCAGGCCTTGAGGGTCAACTCACCGCCGATACCGCTCGGCTCTCCCATAGTCACAGCGAGCGGGCGATGAGCGGTCATTGTCTGAGGTCCACATAAGCGGACCGTCGCAGGTCCCGCATATATCTTTGCGCCCTTAAATGGACCTTTTCCTGACGCATGCGTACTTCAAGCTCTTCCGGGCTTGGCAATCCGGCCTCAATCTCCACGCGAGTGCAGACCATTAATACGACAAACCCGTTTTGGACTTTCTGTGGTTCGCTGGATACACCAATCGCCTGACGTAACAGCAACTCCACAAGCGGTCCCGACTCGCCTGAGCTCACCGTTTGTATTCGCTCCATACCGCCGGCGCGAATACGCCTTCCCGTTTCTACAAACGCGTCGCAAGTCTTTGCGGTTTGCGAAACTTCTTGCGCCAACTGGCGTTGACTTTCAATCTCCTCCGGGAGGGCGTTCGTCGGTATGGGCAAATGCATTTGCCGGTACTCCAACTTTTGACCTCCTTCGTTTTCGCTAGTCGGAAGACGGCGATCCGATAAATATAAAATATGGTAACCGATTAACGATCGCACGGGCTGTGATATTTGTCCTGGCTGCATGACTGAAATTGTGGCCGCTAGTTCTTCATCCAACTCCGCATCCGTAATCCATCCAAGATCGCCGCCACTCCCGGCAGTCGTGCTCTGCGAAAACTCTCGCGCAAGCGCGTCAAACTTTGCACCATTTACGACTTGCTGAATTAAACGTTCCGCGGTTTCACGTATTCTTGGTTCTGCGTCGGGAGAATCAACGCTAAGAAAAATTTCCGCTACCCGCAATTTCGGTTTTCCAAGAAGTTGTCTTAAGCGGACCAGCTCATCGTTTACTTCGTCCTGGCCAACAGTAACTTGACGCGCGATCCGACGATTTATGACCTTTATCCAAGCCAGTCGAGCCCTTGCCTGCACCTCCATCGCCGAACGGTCCACGTTCCGCCGCCCGAGAAACGACCAAAGTTGAGCCTGGGTCATCTTGTTTCGACGCGCCAAGCCGACAATCGTTCCATTAATCTCGCGCTGAGTTATACGAATATTCAGCCTCACGGCTTCCTGCAATTGTAGCCGTTCATTGATCATGATTCGAAGCACTTGCGGTTCAATTCGCTTAAACACATCCTCTCGCGCCGGTAAATTTGTGGTTGCTGCAACCAGTCGAACACGATTTTCTAGATCAAAGACGGAGATTATTTCGTCATTAACGATCGCCGCTATCCGGATTACATCCTGAGCCATGCCGCCGATACTGACCGCTAGCCAGAAAATTATCGTTACGGGGAGTACCAATGCAATCCGAACGACGCGTTGGCAAAATGTCCCGGCAATTCGCGCGTACCTCATTTCCCTATCCCGCTCTCGATTGTACCTGCCCCAAATGTCTGAAGATAAAGCGGAATAATATTCGGCTTTCCGGCTCTATATCAGCGTCCCGGGTGAAGCTGCGTTGCGCTGTCGTTTCAAACGCGAAACATTCATCCTCATACCGTGCGCTCAATGTATGCGCCAAAGAACCGCCGCTATCCGTTAGATCGCGATGCGTGCCGAGTGAAGCCGACCAAAACCGATTTATTCTAGAGCTTAGCGCAAGTTGCAATTCCTCCCGCCGTTCGGAATTACTGGCCGCAGTTCCCTCTTCAACAAAGAAATAATTCCCGGAAACGCTCATGGCGCTCGGCCCAATCGAAAACCCAATAGCGGAGCTTCGAATCGAAAAATCAGACTCACTAAATCGGAATCGATACAGCAAATCTACGTATTGATTGGGTTTTACATCAATGCGGCCGACATAATCCGAAAAATCTTCCTCCAACAACTTGGACGACCTTAAGTCGCGATCAGTGTGGAAGCGATAGCTTTGCCCAAGAAAACCGGTAATGTCTCCGATCGTTTCTCCGTATAGGCCAAATTTGGCCCCATACACCATACGCGAACCACTATCGACTTTATCAAGACCGCTAAAACGATCGAGGCTCAGCAAATTCGTATCGTCGAGCTCGAATACTGTACTTTCCTCATCCGTAATTTCCTCAGGGTTGCTGCCGTTTGGTGCCAATATCCCCAACGCGATCGGTTCAATTACCTGCTTTAAATTTCCGCTATGCCGGACAAACGGATACCGCGCCTCAATCGCCATTTGCGGGAAGACCCGGCCTTTAAACGTTTCGTCATCATCCGAAATTGACGCATCATCGATCCGGTATCCGTCGATTTGTGTCGTCGCGGTTGCGGTCGTGACTAGACCGAGATTCCACGTCCGCCCAATTTGATAGCTTGGTTTAAACGAGATGCGTTGACTGTCAGTCCCTTCATCTCGAAACAACGTTCGTAGATTTGCATCCAATTGCCAGCGACCGCCAAGACGATCAGCTTCACCCATATGATTAAAATCTAAAACCGGGGCGACAATGGGTTGTTCAGCGCTTCTGTCCGACCGCAAATCTTGGAACCAATAGGCATTGGCAGCCATGTAATTGCGCCGGCGGAATCCTTCTACGTTCGCATTCGAGCGCAACGTATTGCGATTAAGCTTAAAAAAGTCGAACTTGCGTAGATAACTACTGTCACTCGCTCGCTTGACATCAAGCTTTGTGCGCCATGTCTCATCGAAATGGTACGCTCCCTCCACCGTGAAATGACCACGTACCCGATCACCTTTTACGGTTGCATTATCGGCATCGCCTTCTCTGCGCAGTGCTTCCGCGATGCTTCCCAAAAACGCCAACTCACCGCTTTCAAATTTTTGTCGATACTCACCGCTCAAAACCAAACCTTCATCCTTGGTATAAATTGGGTCGAGCGTGACGTCTTTATCCTCCCCAATCGGGATGAAATATGGGAGGCGTATGAAAGCGCCAACATTGCCGCCTGTCCCAAAATCAGGAGCCAAGAAACCCGCCTTACGATCAACGGTCGGATCAGGATGCGATAAGTACGGAGAGTATGCGACCGGGAATCCCCAAATCTCAAGATAAACGTCCTTATATCGGATTTCCTGCGCTTCCTGATCGTGTTCGACCCGTTCCGCTTTCAATTGCCATAACGGCGGCGCATCGGGATCCTTCTCGCAAAGTTTACATGGCGAAAATACAGCGCGGCGCATTCTCGTTTTGTTGCCGTCTTTACGTTCAGCACTATTCGCGGCAAAGCGGCTCTCGTCTCTCAGCAGAACCTGGATACGCTCGATCACGCCCGTCTTCAATTGATCACTGAGTTCGACATATTCAGCAAAAATAACTTCGCCAGAAGGCTCATGGAGGACCACATTGCCCGAAGCGCTAACTGTGTCCGTTTTTTGATTATAGCTGACAGTATCCGCAAGTAGCGAACGCTCGCCTTGAACGATCTCGACTTTACCCCGCGCGACTACGGTTCCCAGTTCTTCGTCGTAATTCATTTCGTCGGCCATCATCAGAACCGGCAGATCGGATGACAGCTGCTCACGCGCAATCGCAAGGTTCGCCATTAGCAAAACCAGCACCGCAATCAATAAATTTCCCGTAAACCGCCCCATCATCCATCCTCAAGATGCAAGAGTAGGGCCAGTCCAATCATCAGAGTCACGCCCGCTGGCGTCCACGCCGCCAATTGGGTTGGCACGTTCGTCGAAAGTCCCAAGGCGTGTACCACATCTCCTAAAATATACAGGAGAAAACTGATCACCACGCCGCCGACAACGGCAAAAAACGCGCCTGATCGCTTATTGATATGAACGGTGAAAGCGGCCGCCACCAAAACCATCGCGCAGAGCAAAATCGGCAACGCCAACAAAGAATAAAAATGCAGACGGTGGCGATGGCCGGAAAATCCTGCCGCTTCGAGTTCGGCAATAAACGCGGGCAAATCCCAAAATGACATTGTCTCCGGTGACGCAAAGCTCTCCTGAATTTTCGTCAACGTCAGGTCAGATGGCAGTTCATATTTTACGATCCGCTGCGCGGCCCGATTCGGCGTGGAAATCCAGCCGTCGCGGATATCCCAATAGCCTACTTTCAATTGCGCGGTCTCGGCATCAATACGACCGGTGAACTTGTCGCTACCCTCAAACAGAAAAATGATGACGTCGTGTAATTTCATTTCTTTTTGCGAGACGCGAAGAGCATGGATCACCGCTTGACCGCCCGCATCTGATTGACGAAGCCACAATCCATTCTTGGAGACTGCCAACATGCTGGTGGTTCGCTTAAGGTATTTCGCTTCTACATTCTCGAACTTCGACAGCATGACAGCCGAAAACGGATTAAATATCGCGACCTGAAAAACACCGACGCCGAAAGTAAAAATCATGGCGGGTATCAAAAACTGCCAAATTGAAACGCCGGCCGCACGGGCGACGATTATTTCATTGGCGTTCGCCAAACGCCAAAACGCGAACATCGCCCCAAACAAAACCGTGAACGGCAGGATCGTTTCGGCCAGATGCGGCAGCTTGAATAGGCTCATCTGCAGGATTATGCTCATCGTCGCATCTTCCTTGCCGGATGCGCGACGCATCATCTCCACAACATCGAACATGAGCGCAATGCCCATCAAGGCAAAGAACGCTCCCGCCAGCCAGAACGCGTACTGGCGGCCTAAATAGCTCGATAAGGTCGGCGACAATCGCACGTGCAACCCTCGGCATTCTGCGTGCAGCGACGCTCATCGCGTTACTGCGGTGTGCTCCAAACCACCCAGGCGGTCAAAGAACGGCTTCAGACAAACGGACAATGCCGACCGACAGTCGGAGATGGCATATTGAACTAAGTTGCAGGCAACTAAATTTTGCGTTGCCTAGAGTAAATCTTCACAATTCAGTTAATCGCTCCATCAGAAGATTATCTTTGTTTTTCTTCTCATACCCTGGCTTTTTTTTATTGGGCACAGTAATAGACCGGAACGTCATGACTTTAAAAGCCTTTTTCGTTTAGAATGACCCTATTACCGGTCCCGCATTTGACCTGATCGAGGCATCGGAAGGCCAACATTTTCACGAGCATTGAATTTGCGCCACGCGATTGGCGTGGTTTTGAGTACAGCACGGTCAAATCGACCATGGGGCAGATATGAAAATTGCAGCGATTACGGCGCTTATTCGCCCGCGGCAATGGGTAAAGAATATCTTTGTCTTCGCGCCACTGTTTTTCAGCCCTTCGCTCGCGAATGATAGCGCCGCCGAAAACGTCACTCTGATCTTTATCGCTTTTTGCCTGACTGCAAGTGGTGTCTATTGCTTTAACGATTTTTGGGATCGCGAAGCCGATAAGCATCACCCTACAAAGAAAGAGCGTCCGGTCGCTGCCGGCTTGATTTCCCCCTCAGTATCCCTGGGCCTCTATTTTTGCCTTTCCGCCAGCGGTTTGGCGTTTGCTTTCGCCGCCACACAGGCCGGTTGGCCACTACTCGCATATTTCATTTTGACATCGTCATATACCCTGGTTTTAAAGAGAATCGCCATCGTCGACGTCCTGACAATCGCCCTTGGGTTCGTCTTGCGAGTGCATGCGGGCGCTGCGGCGGCGGAAGTCCAACCGACAGTGTGGATTCTAGTCTGCACAGGCATGCTCGCCTTGTTTATTGCGCTAACGAAACGACGTGATGATCTTACCCAAGAGCTCGATGCGGCCCATCGTGAGAGTCTAAACGGCTATTCCGTCGCCTTTTTAGATGCGGCCTTCATTATGGTTTCTACCGCCTTGGTCGTCTCTTATGTGGTTTTCACCACGGATGTCAATGCCATGGGCCGCCTCGGCAGTGAAGAACTGTATCTGACAATCCCCTTCGTCATCGCCGGTATATTGCGCCATTTGCAATTGACGATGGTTTTCAAGAAGTCCGGCGCGCCGACAGAACTCGCGACCAGCGATCCGTTTCTTGTGATCTGCCTCTTGGGATGGGTCGGCAGTTTCAGTTTTCTGATGTACGGCTGACGGAGACGAACGGTGAAGGCGAAAGAAACGCGGCTGACATCCTGGGGGCGCAACCTGCACGCGGAGATGACCGCTTTCCGCCCGGACCGCCTTGCAAAACTTTGCGAGGCGGTCCGCATTGCGAAGCCGGGAGGCACCATTGCCT
>CAXAGK010000221.1:0-6623 GCA_963968305.1 uncultured Rickettsiales bacterium
CTTTTGCAGCATACCGATTTTAACCATATCAAAGTCTTTACCAATGTCCTGCTGTTCCATCATTTTTGTGATGCCACAATCACGCATCAGAAAAAGCCCGGCAATCGGCAGGCAGCCCGCTGCTTCAGTTAGCTATCTTCAATATTAGTTATGAAAATAGTTACAAAATTACCCTGTGAATTTATAAAACATTTTTAAAAACAACATGATATTAGTAAGTATGGAGTTTCTAGGGGATACCAAATTCTTCCTTACCTATTGATATCAAACCGACCGTGGCTGGTCGTCGCCGGTCTTTTGCGTCAATCCGTTTTCGGACAGGTGGGTGTGCGTCGCAGTCTTATTTTTCGAGTGAGGCCCCATCGAATTTTTGGAAGATTTTGCGGAGTTGCTTTAGCTGGGAATTTCATCAATTTCTAAGGAAATTGGAAGACAAATAAACTGATTGGCGACCGCTGTACGACAGCGGCAGAAGAAATGAGGATCGAATGAAAAATCTAGCAGGGTTTTTTAGCATTTTGGCGGCGATGGGGTTTTCTTCATCATCCATGGCGCATGTCGGCTTAATCGCAAGGAATGCTGAGTGGCATAGTCAGATGCATCTTATAGAAGTGTTGTTCGCTTTACTGATGCTGGGGGCTGTCGTGTACTTTTCGTGCCGTAGGCAAAAAGATTGATCGTGTGTTCAGCCCGCAAAGGCTAGCTGTTTTACCAAGCGATCCTGTATATCCCTTCCCATGGGATACTGCTAATTACCCTTTGTCTTATTGTGACCAGGGCGCTCTTGAGTAATTATTCTCGCGTTTTTCTTTACCGATCATAGGTCTTGGGTGGATACTGTCGCCATGTCCTATGAACTTCATTTCCATATTGATTGCCGCGAGCTTTTTGCCGAAGGCCGGACTTTCGGCGACGCTGGCCCATATGAAAGTATCGCCGGTCGGGCGGAAGTGTTTCTTGATCCCGCGTCTCCCGCTTATCGCGGTGTCGTCGATCTTGAGTATGCTCCTTGCGACGAGCGGGGTCGTGTCCGCTACGAGACGGATGTCTTTCTCCTGAAGCCACTCGATATGGCGCGAGGAAACCGCCGTCTGTTCTATGACGTTGTCAACCGGGGTGACAAACGGGCGCTGCAGTTCTTCGACGATGCGGCTGCCAGCAACGACCCGACTTCCCTGGCCGATGCAGGAAACGGCTTCCTGTTGCGCCAAGGTTACGCCGTATTGTGGTGCGGCTGGCAAGCTGACGTCATGCCGGGTGATGGTCGGGCGACTCTAACAGTCCCCATCGCGCGCAAGGCCGACGGAGATATCACCGGGACCGTTCGGGAAGAAATTATTGTCGATGAGGACGGCGTCTTTTCAGTGCCGCTTTCCGGGAAATCGGTGACCCGAAGTCATGGAGCCGTATCGTTGAATACCAGCGAGGCGTCGTTGACGTGCCGTCAATACGAGGGTGATGAGCGCGAATTGCTTCCCGCCTCGGCGTGGCAATTCGCCCGGCTCAACGATGGCGATAGACCGGAGCCCTCGGCGACCGATCTCTACGTTCCGGAGGGATTCCAACCGGGCTGGATCTATGAAGCGATCTACACGGCCAAGGATCCGCAGGTCCTCGGTCTTGGGTTTGCGGCGGTACGGGATCTTGTTGATTTCCTGCGCCATGACCTTGCGGACGCTGGTGGGACGACCAATCCCCTGGCAGAATCTGACGGTCCTGCAATCGAGCGTGCCTATGCCTGGGGGCGCTCCCAGAGCGGCCGCTATCTGCGTGAGTTCGTCTATAGAGGTTGGAACGAAGGGCGGGGCGATAAACCGGTGTTTGATGCGGTCTGGCCGCATGTGACGGGCGGGGGTCGCCTCGTGATGAATCTCCGTTTCGGGCATCCGGACCGCTATCCCCGGCAGCACGAACAACATCTATACCCCTCGGATCAATTTCCATTTTCGTATGTGCCGGCGACCGATCCGTGGTCGGGTCAATCCGATGGATTGCTCCGGCACCCGGCGACCGACCCCCTGGTCATGCACACGCAAACCGCGTCGGAATACTGGCAACGGCGGGGCTCGTTGGTTCATACTGACGCCTCTGGTGCAGACCTCGCAGAGCATCCCCAAACACGGATCTATTTTTTCGCGAGCAGCCAACACCACGCCGCTCCCGGTATTCCAGCGCAGTCCGGCCCACACCAAAGCCCGAGTAATCCATTGAACACGAGTCCGCTCCTGCGGGCGTTGTTGGTTCGTCTCGATGCGTGGGCCACGTCCAGCGAGCCGCCGCCACCAAGCGCCGTGCCGCGACGGGATGAGGGAACATTGGTGAGCGCTGAGGACGTGCAACAACGCTTCCCGAAGATCGGAAACATTCGCCCACCGAGTGAGCCAAATCGCTTGTTCGAGCACGATTTCGGCCCGACCTATGGCGAAGGGATTACCGCAATGGAGCCGCCCCGGCTCGACAGGACGCATGAGTACACCGTAGGCGTGCCCGCAACGGATGCCGATGGCAATGACATACCCGGATTGCGAACGCCGGACATTGAGGTGCCGCGCGCGACTTACACCGGCTGGAACTTGCGTGCCGAAGAAATCGGGCCGAAGGCGATGTATAGCATTGTTGGAAGCTACCTGCCATTCACTGCCACGAAACCCGACCGCGAGGCCGCAGCGGACGAGCGTCCCAGCCTCGCAGAGCGCTACGACTCCGATGACGATTATGTTCGACAAGTCGAACGGGCGGCGGACGCTCTATACCGCCGAGGTCTGCTTCTTGCCGAAGATGTTGAGCGGTACGTGGACGCGGCAAAGCGGCTGGCCTCCGCGTAGGCGCGAAGTATCTCGATTAGAGTGATAGTTTTCAGATCCGGAGTCGACTATGGGACTTGAGATACGACCGCTGAGCGACGCGTTAGGCGCCGAGGTCAGAGGCCTCGACCTTGCCGCGCCACTTGATGATGACACTTTCACAGTCGTGCATCGAGCGCATTTAGAACATCTGGTGTTGGTGTTTCGCGATCAAAACTTCTCTCCCGAACAACAGATAGATTTCTCCCGGCGGTTCGGGCCCTTGGATATTCATCCGGCCGACGATGCGACCTTGCCCGGGCACCCTGAAATTTTACTGGTCTCGACCCGCAAACAGGACGGCAAGTATACTGGACTGCCGGATGCCGGGCCGATGTGGCATTCCGATATTTCCTACAAGAAGCAAACAGCGCTCGGCTCCATGCTCTATGCCATCGAGATACCGGAGCGCGGTGGGGCGACCGGGTTCGCCAATATGTATGCTGCCTATGACACGCTGCCGGTACCCCTGAAGGCGTCGCTCGAAGGGCGGCGCGGCGTCTTCCTTGCCGGGCGCAACAATGCCAAGCGCGCGTTCAAGAAGCGCCTGACCGACGAACAACGCGCAGCGACGCCCGCCGTGACCCATCCCGTCATCCGCACCCATCCGGAGACAGGACGTAAGTCCGTCTTCGCCAATCCCCAACACACGACCTCCATCGAGGGTTATGACGAGGCGGAGTCCGACGAAATTTTGGCGGAGTTGTTCGAGCACTGTTTCCAGCCGCAATTCGTTTATCACCACGATTGGGCGGTCGGCGACCTCACGTTCTGGGACAATCGCTGCGTCGCCCATATCGCTGATCATTCGCGCATCGACGATCCGGGCTACGTCCGTCACCTGCACCGCACGTCGATACAAGGCGATATTCCGTTCTAACGCCCCTGGACCGCTGGACGGTTGCGCCCGGCGTTCCAGTTTCCTCCGCAAAGCGATGACAGCGAAGGATCGGTGATGAACGGGCAATCCATCAGGGCGGCGGGGTATGCGTGGCGGCTATACGCGGGACCGCAAGCAATCGAGCAACGCATGAAAGAGGCCGTCGATCGGGTGGGGGCCAAGCGCGCCTTCGTCATTTGCTCGCCCTCGGTCAATCGGCGCACCGAGACGGTGCGGCGGATCGAAGCGACGCTCGGCGATCAGTACGCGGGTGTCTTCGACGGGATCGAGAAGGATTCCACATATGCCTCCGTGGCGGCAGCGAAGGCCGCAGCAGCGGAAGCAGGGGCCGACCTGTTGATCGCGGTCGGTGGCGGCAGTGTCCTGGTCGCGGTCCGGGTCGTCGCCATTTACATGGCGGAGACCGGCGACCCTTTCGAGATCATGACTCAGTACCCCGAAGGCAAACCCGCTTTTAGCCCCCGCCTGATGGCCCCGAAACCGCCGATCATCAATATCCCGACGACGCCGACCAGTGCGATGAACCGGGGCGGTAGCGGCTTGAAGAATCCGGACCTTGATCATCGGATGGAATATTTCGACCCGAAGACGCGCCCGAGCGCCATCTTCCTGGATGATGATGCTCTATTGAGCGCGCCGTTGGATTTAGTGCGCTCTACATCCACCACCGTTTTTGCGAGTGTAGTGGGGTCGCAATCGAACACCGGATTGAACGCTTTGGCGCAGGGGGATCAAGACACCGCATTCCGGTTGGGCCACGGCGCCTATCTGCGACTGATGGACGAGCTCGATAATCCGGAACTCCGCCACCACCTCGCCCTCGCCGCCTTTTTGCAGAACCGCGCGGAGGACGATGGCCGGCGACGTTTTCACACGAACGTCTTTGCAGGCAATTATTCGGTCTCCACGGCGCTTCACATTCGCTACCCCCATGTGGGACAAGGCGAGTCGACCTCGGTCGTACATGCCTCTGCCATGCGCCTGGCCGCCGAAGTGGAACTGCAGCCAGCGCGGCAAGTGGCGGAAGCGCTCGGCGTCTGGCGCGATGGGATGGACGGCAAGACGGCGGCGGATGCGGTTGCCGAGACGTTGGAGATTATCTATACGAAGGCTGGCGTGCCGACGCAGTTGCGCCAATTGGACATCCCCCAAGATGATTTGATCAATATCGCCAAGGAAACGGTGAAGAACTTTAACTTTAATGCCGGGGCGCGATCCGCCGACGATCAGATACAAGACTCTCTAAAGCTGCTCGAAGCGGCTTGGTAGCCATGAATACGAAGGAAAGGAACCTCCGATGACCATCGAATTTGCCGAAGAACACCGCATGGTGATCGACCTTGTCGAAAAGTTTATCGACAACGAGTTGATGCCGTTTGAAAAGGTCGTGATGGAGCGTGAGGCCAGAGGCGAGAAAGCCGGTTTGTTGCCGGAGGAAGAGGAACCGCTCCTCGCAAAGTGCAAGGAGTTGGGCCTGTGGGCGCTCGACGCACCGGAAGAGATGGGCGGATGCGATCTGCCTGCACCGGTGATGTTGGCAATCCAGGAAAAGCTGTGGAGCACTGTGACGCCGTTCATCTTTCCGCCGGATTCGCCGAACCTCTTGATGCTCGATGCGGTGGCGACGCCGGAGCAGAAAGAAAAATATATGGAGCCCTATGCGCAGGGTGTCATGCATTCCTGCATCGCGATTTCGGAGCCGGGGGCCGGTGGCGACCCGGCGCATATGCGCACGCGGGCGATCAAGGAAGGCGACGAGTGGGTTATCAGCGGGCGCAAGATTTGGGTCTCGAACGTCCCGAAGGCGGATTTCGTCATCTTGATGGCGGTGACCGATCCGGAGAAAGGCTCGCGTGGCGGGATAACCGCGTTCATCGTCGATAAAGGCACTCCGGGCTTCGAGATTGAACGGGAGATACCTATGCTCGGCGGATCGCGCACCTACGAGCTGGTTATGGAAGATGTGCGCCTGAAAGATAGCCAGGTCCTCGGTGAGGTCGGCGAAGGATTCGCGCCGATGCAGATGCGATTGACGGTGCGTCGCCTGGAAATTGGCGCGCGGTGTATCGGCATGGCGGAACGCGCGCTCAAGATGATGTGCGAGCACACGCAACAACGCGAGACTTTTGGGGTCATGTTGAGCGACCGTCAGGCGATACAGTGGTGGATTGCCGACGCCGCGACGAAAATTCACGCAACCCGTCTGATGATGATGGATGCAGCGGAGAAGGCGGATCGCGGCGAGGATATTCGCACCGCCGCGTCGATGCTAAAGGTGTTTGCCACGGAGATGGCGACCGAGATCGTCGATAATGCGATGCAGAGCTTCGGCGCGATGGGCATGACCCGCGAGCTGCCTTTAGGGTTGATGGCGCAACGCATCCGTTTGTCGCGAATTTACGAGGGACCGACCGAGGTCCATCGCATGGTCATTGCGCGCCGGACATTGAGGCAATACGGCTAACGCACAAAGTGATCAATTGCGGTGACGAGGCTTCAACGAAGTGCGAATTATGCGGCGTCTTGAAGACTTGTATTAGCATTTTCTCGTATTCGCGAGGTATTACGCAAGAATTGCGTATAAATATGTGAAATGTCCGGCGACGAATACGTAAATAATATGCTACAAAGACTTAGTCATTGGGTTGACGGCGCGGAGAAAGAATTTCTCGAATGGGGGATAATGCCTTTGCGGAAACCCGATAAAGGCCACGCGAGCGTGGATATCTAGAGACAGGCTCCAACAGTCCGGAGACGATTGATGAGTGAAGAACGAAACGAAGATCAAGCCGTATACGATATTACTGTCGAAGTGACGGCGGTGCTTGGTGTCGCAACGTTGTTGGTGAATCAGTTGCTGAAGCTCGGTCGTGGCGCGG
>CAXAGK010000222.1:0-6598 GCA_963968305.1 uncultured Rickettsiales bacterium
TTGCGCATGGATACCATGATAACCTCTAATCTCGGTTATCTGGGACAGCCCCTTATATTAATACATCCATCCGCTGACGTTTTCATGACGTGCCTCGAAATCTTCGATCGCGCCCGCGTATTCCATCGTCAAACTGATGTCGTCCAACCCTTTTAGGAGCCTATGTTTATCGAAAGGATCGATATCGAAAGAAAATGTGCTGCCGTCAGGACTGGTGACCTTTTGTGTTTCAAGATCAACGGCTATTTCCACGCCGGGCGAGTCGTGCAACTGCCGACGCAAAGAAATGCAGACGCTCTCTTCCAGGATCACCGGAACAACGCCATTTTTCTTGCAATTGTTATAATGAATATCAGCAATCGACGGCGCTATCACGGAACGAATTCCGTTAGCGGCCATCGTATAGACAGCGTTCTCGCGTGACGAGCCGCAGCCCCAATTCACGTCCGTCACCAAAATTTTGGCGTCGCTAAAAGGGGCACGATTGAAAATAAAATCCTTCTTGCTGCCATCATCATTGAACCGCAGGTCGTGCAGAAAGAACTTTGGATAGTCGGGATCATCCTGCGCCATACGCACGAAGCGGACGGGGATGATCTGATCCGTATCGCAGTTTGGGATGTCGATGGGAACGGCAATCGCCTTGAATGTCGTGAATGGCTCCATGATTACGCCTCCTCCATCAACTTACGCACGTCGGTGATTCGGCCGGTCACCGAGGCGGCCACGGCCATTGTCGGGCTGACCAGATGCGTGCGACTGCCAGGTCCCTGACGCCCTCTGAAATTACGGTTGTTGGTTGCCGCGACCCTCTCACCGGAGCCGACGATATCGCCGTTCAAGGCACAACACATGGAGCAGCCGGGTTGGCGCCATTCCATACCCGCTTCGATAAAGATCTTATCGAGCCCTTCGGCTTCCGCCTGCTTCTTCACCAATCCAGAGCCTGGTACGATCAAGGTTTCGACTTGGGCCTTACGCCCCTTCGCAACCGCCGCGGCAGCGCGCAAATCCTCGATCCGCGCGTTCGTGCAGGCACCGACAAACACCTTGTCGACCTTGATATCTGTCATCGCCATACCCGGTTTCAAATCCATGTATTCAAGCGAGCTGGCGATATCCGTCTTACGGTCGCTATCGCCCTCCTGGGCTGGGTCCGGCACATTGTCAGTCACCTGGATCACGTCCTGCGGACTGGTGCCCCAACTCACCATCGGCGCTATTTCAGAGGCATCCAATGTTACTTCACGGTCGAATACCGCATCGTCGTCCGACTGCATATCGCGCCACGCGGATACTGCCTGCCCCCACTTCTCACCGCTAGGCGCATAGGGACGGTCCTTCACATAGTCGATGGCCTTGTCATCGACCGGCATAAGGCCGAAGCGGGCACCCGCCTCGATGGTCATGTTGCTCATCGTCATACGGCCTTCCATCGACATCGCGGAAATCGCCGAGCCCGCAAATTCGATGGCATAGCCGGTGCCGCCCGCGGTGCCGATCTTACCGATGACCGCAAGGATGACATCCTTTGCGGTGACGCCATAGCCGAGTTCGCCCTCAATATTGACGCGCATTTGTTTTGGCATCTCCTGCCAAATTGTCTGCGTCGCCAACACATGCTCCACTTCCGACGTGCCGATGCCGAAAGCGATGCAGCCGAGCGCACCATTGGTCGAGGTATGAGAATCGCCACAGACCACTATCAGACCCGGCAGGGTGATGCCTTGCTCCGGTCCCACTACATGAACGATGCCGTGGCGCTCGTCCGTTAGGTCAAAATGCACGACACCGAAATTCTTCGAGTGCCGTGCCAACTCCTCGACCGGGACGCGCATCACGTCTTCTGTGATTTCCTCGACCGTCGTCACCGTGGTCGGCACGCTGTGATCAGGCATCGCGAAATTCTGTTTCGGCTTCCGCACCGTTCGGCCCTGATCCACCAGCGCATCAAACGCACGGTGCTGCCAATCCGGCAGTAATTGACGGTCCACATAGAGTAGCGTTTTCCCATCGTCGCGCGCGACGACGACATGATTGTCCCAAATCTTCTGGAATAAAGTCTTACCGGCCATGCGTTCTCTCTCCTTGACGGCAGCGCTGTTAGGCTTTCACGTACAGCCAATCGTATTCAGCCTTATGTTTCGCTTCGAAGGCGTCAAATTGCGCGTCGTATTCCCGCGTCACCCCATAATCGTCAAGTCCGTTCAACATGCGGTATTTATCGAACGGGTCAATGTCGAAGCTATAGGCGGTGCCGTCTGGCCCGGTCGCGGACTGCGCATCCAAATTGAAGGCCATTTCCGCTCCCGGCTCGTCATGCAACTGCTGGCGCAACTTATCACAGTCATCGCGCGAGAGCCGCACCGGCAGGACACCCCATTTCAGGCAATTGTTGTAATGAATATCGCCGAAACTCGGTGCGACGACGGCCCGAATACCATTGGCGTTCAGCGCATACACAGCCCCTTCGCGCGAAGAACCGCATCCCCAATTGATATCGGCGACGACCACCTTGCCTTTGTTGAAGGGAGCCTTGTTGAAGATAAAATCCGGATTCTCCCGCAAATCGTGCCAGAGGAAATTCGGCATTTCCGGATCGGTCCGGTCACGCCGTAGGAAACGTGCCGGGATGATCTGATCGGTATCGCAATTGATGATGTCGATGGGGATACCGATGCCCTTGAATGTCGTGAACGCTTCCATGTTCTAGTCCTCCATCAACTTGCGCACATCGGCAAAGGTGCCGGTGACTGCCGCTGCCGCTGCCATCGCCGGGCTCACCAAATGGGTGCGGCTGCCTTGGCCTTGCCGGCCCCGGAAGTTGCGATTGCTGGTCGAGGCCGACCGCTCGCCCGGCTCCAGTAGATCGCCGTTCATGCCGACGCACATGGAGCACCCGGGCATCCGCCATTCCATTCCCGCGTCCGTGAAAATTTTGTCGAGACCCTCTGCCTCCGCCTGTTTCTTCACGAGGCCAGAGCCAGGCGAAATCAATGTCGAGACCACCGCTCGTCGGCCTTTGGCGACTGCGGCGGCAGATCGCAAATCCTCGATCCGCGCATTGGTGCAAGAGCCGATAAAAACCTTATCCACCTTAATGTCGGTGATCGCGGTGCCCGGCTTCAGGTCCATGTAATCCAGCGTGTCGACCATCTCCGCGCGCTTCTCCACATCTGTCTCGGATGACGGGTCGGGAATGGCATCGGTCACCGGGGCCGCCCATTGCGGGGAATTACCCCAGGTCACCATCGGCGCGATGGCATTGCCGTCCACCGTGTGTTCGGTATCGAAGACTGCGTCATGGTCCGACGGGAGCGAGCGCCAGAACGCCTCAGCCTTGTCCCAATTAGCACCGGTTGGCGCGAAGGGACGTCCCTTGACGTATTCCAGCGTCTTCTCGTCAGGTGCCACCATGCCGATCCGCGAGCCCGCCTCGATCGTCATATTGCAAAGCGTCAAGCGGCCTTCCATCGACAGATTTTCGATCGCCGATCCCGCATATTCGATGGCGTGACCGGTGCCACCCGCCGCGCTAATTTGACGGATGATGGCGATGATGACGTCCTTGCCCGTGACACCGAAACCCAGCTCGCCATCGACCGTGATCCGCATCGTCTTCGGGCGACGCTGCCAGATGCTTTGCGTCGCCATCACATGCGCCACTTCCGACGCCCCGATGCCGAAGGAGATGCAGCCAAGCGCGCCATGAGTCGAGGTATGACTGTCCCCGCAACACAGAATGATACCCGGCAGCGTAATCCCCTGTTCCGGGCCGACTACATGAGCGATGCCCTGACGGTCGTCGCCCCAAGGGAATAGCGTCACGCCGAAATCCGCGCAGTTCTTATCGATAGCGGTGGAAATCTCGTGCGCGCGGGGATCCGGCACATCCCGCAGATCGGTCGAGCTGGTCGGTGTGTAATGATCCGGTGTCGCAAAGGTTTGCGCCGGCCTGCGGACATCCCACCCATGCTCGCGCAATTGCCCGAACGCGTTGAACGAACCGTCGTGACAGAGATGACGGTCAATATAGACCAGGGACTGCCCGCCCTCGCGCTCCGCGATCACGTGACGGTCCCAGATTTTCTCGAAAAGAGTCTTGCCGGCCATGGCCATAGTCCTCTTATAAATTGCTTGTTGGCTTAACAGCAAAAGTTAGGTTCCGCCCCCCGGATAGCAATCGACACCAGTTCACATTAAATATTCGTCCACCGCACTGTAACCGTTTTATAACGTAACAACCGTAATACATTCCCGCTCGCCACCCCTGAGGACCGCCGGATTTCTTGATGACCGCGACAACAGAAACAAAATTCCAAAATCGCTCAACCTCCGACCTCACTCGCCTTATCGAGCAGGACGTTTCACGGCGGTCAGTTCTCGAGCGCAGTGTCGGCATCGGTGCCTTTGCACTGGTCGCGAGCACGCTGGCTACAAAGCTTGCAGGTGCCGGACCAGCGGATCGTTTCGGATTTGCCCCCGTAATGGCAAACCGCTTCGATACGATCACGGTTCCAGTGGGTTACAATTGGCATATCGTGGCCCGCTGGGGTGATCCGCTGTGGTCCGACGCGGCATCTTTCGATCCCGTTAGCCGTGGAACTGGCGCCAGCCAGGAACGCGCCCTCGGCGATAATGTCGACGGTATGTTGCTCTTCCGAAGTGAGAGGAAAAACATCCTCGTAGTCAATAACGAGTTCGTAAATCGCGCCAATATATACGCCAACCGCTGGTCTAAGCTGCCTGAGAACACGGACGACGTGCGCAAGGGCAAAGCCGCTCATGGCATCAGCATTTTCGAAATCGAAACAACTATTGGCCGATGGTCGATTACCCAAAACTCCCCCTACAACCGTCGCATTACCGCGGATACACCTATGGACATCCGCGGACCGGCTCGGGGTCACCTTCTACTGAAAACCGACGCTGACCCAGACGGCGAAATGGCATTGGGGACCTTTAATAATTGCGGTTGCGGACTCACGCCCTGGGGGACTTATTTGACATGTGAAGAGAACTTTAACGCCTACTTCTCCAGCAGCGATCCGGAGACCGTCATCCCATCTGAGCTTGCCCGATATGGGATAAAGCACAAGGATTGGGGCTATGCGTGGGCCAGCGCCGATGATCGTTTCGATATCGCAAAAACCCTAAACGAGCCAAATCGATTCGGATATGTCGTGGAAATCGATCCACTTGACCCGGCATCAACACCGCAAAAACGAACGGCTCTTGGCCGGATGAAACACGAGAATGCGGAAGTCGTACTGTCCGCCAACCGCCATGTCGTCGTTTACATGGGAGACGATGAGCGAGGCGAATATCTCTACAAGTTTGTTAGCGAACAGCCGTATATTGAAGGCTCAGAGACGAACACATTGCTCGATCGAGGAACACTCTACGCGGCAAAATTCAATAAGGACGGGCGCGGCGAATGGCTCCCCCTTACACCTGAGACAACGGGTCTTTCCTCCATCGCTGATATTTGTATTCATACTCGATTGGCCGCGTCGGCGGTGCAGGCGACGACAATGGATCGGCCCGAATGGGTCGCGGCTCATCCGAGCGGCGCGGAAGTCTATGTTTGCCTGACGAATAACAAGAATCGAGGCCGCAAACCCAATCGCGGCGGCGACGCGACTCCTGTCGGCGGGCCTAATCCACGCACGCGCAACATATACGGCCAAATTGTGCGCTGGTGCCCTGATGAAGAAGATCATGCCAGCAAAACTTTTTCATGGAATTTCTTTGCTTTAGCGGGGAATCCTCAGGTTCACGATGATGCCCGTGCTGGCTCGAAGAACATCACGCCTGAGAACATGTTTAACTCTCCAGATGGGCTTTCCTTCGACACACAGGGTCGCCTTTGGATTAGAACCGACGGCAAGGATACGGATTCCGGAGATTACGAAGGCCAAGGCAATAATCAGATGCTGGTCGGCGATCCCATGAGCGGTGAGATCCGGCGATTCATGGTGGGGCCCCGGGAATGCGAAGTCACCGGCCTCACTTGGAGTGCCGATAAAAAGACGCTCTTCGTCGGCATTCAGCATCCGGGGGCTAAGGGTGGGAGCCATTTCCCAGATGGCGGTGACGCGCCGCCGCGATCGTCAATTATCGCAATCGCGCGCGATGATGGTGAGGTCATCGGCTAGCGACGACCAATAACGTTTCCCGGACGCGTCAGCGATCCGGGATTAAGAGCGAACGAGTTGGACTAGGCCCCGGTTCTGCGACCAGGGAGCGATGCTTATTCTATGTATCGCCGCTTTCCTCAATCATCACCATTGTCTCTGCCTCGGTAAGGCGGGGATGGTCTCCGGCAAAATCATAGCCGGGCGGTTTGCGGTCGATGAAAATCTCACCTGTAATCCGAAAACAGATTGATCGTCGAACACTCCGACCGGCATGTGATATCCGCCAGTCGCCTTCAATCGATAGAACAGGTTCGACCCGCAGATCTTGCAGAAACCGCGCTCCGCCCATTCCGACGAATCGTAGATGCCGATATTTTCGTCTCCGGCGAAGACGACTCCTGCGGCGGATGTCGCCAAAAGCGGACTTCCCGCCCATCGGCGGCACATCTCACAATGTC
>CAXAGK010000223.1:0-6596 GCA_963968305.1 uncultured Rickettsiales bacterium
CACCGCGCCTTAAATCTGAGAGATCGTGCTCACAGATAGCCTCCCGTCCGATGGAACGCTCCTGCATGTCGGTATCGCGAGGCACGTCAATACCGCAGCGCATCAAGGACATCTGCACCAATGCGGAACAATCCAATCCAAGGCTGGTGCGCCCGCCCCAAAGATACGGCGTGCCGATGAACCGCAGGGCGACAGCGCAATGATCCGCCTCATGGCTTCCTAGAGGCGCGATATGTCGTCGAAAGACCCAACCGCCTTCAGAGAGTAACCCGAAGCCGCCTTCCTCCGTTTCGGTTAAGCTCAGGGGCGTGTTCATACTGAGGAGGTTTAACGGAGGTGATTTAAGATTAGGTTCCGGATAGATATAGGTGCGCAGGCTCGCGACTAAATGAGTGATGTCACAAAGGTCGAGGAGGAGATACTCCTCGCGGAGGTAGCCAACATAACCGTCCGCCCGCGCTTGCACCCAGGCCCAGCCTTCGCTTCGCTCGAATACGTCGACTATCTCTCCATACAGCAGTTCCGTATCAATGGGAGTCCCCAGGTCAGGTCGCGGTCGTAGCGCTGCACTCCCCACGACAATACGGGCGGCTTCGCCATCGACATAGCAGTCTGCTGTGATATTCCCGCGCAATTTCCTATTGGCGAGATCCGGGCGATAAGCATTTAAACGTCGGTCGAGCATTTCCGGTAACGGGTAATTTTGTTGTGGCTCGAGGCCACTCATTGCATAAAAACACTGTAAAACGGGTGTTCGCAAATTGATGCGGTAAAAGTCATCTATGGTCCATTAAAATACGCGTTCTTATTTCTCTTTAGTACAATCGTATTATCGTCAACGGCTAACGCTGAAATTCGGCCTGAATATGAAGCTGGGATTGTGTCGCGGCTGGATGGTGTCGCGCTTGCGATTCAAGACGCCTTTCCAAGGCCGTTAAAGAAAGGTGAGAAGATCTATGTGGGTGACGTGCTTTCCAATGGAAAATCATCGCGACTAGAAATCGAAATGAAGGACGAAAGCGTGTTCAACCTCGGAGAGCGCGCTTCTTTCAGTGTGATCGATTTCACCTTTTATACCGGCGAAGATGCGCGGAAATCGAGCGGTGTCTTCCGGCTACTGAAGGGAGCTGTTAACGGAGAAACTCGCGTCACTGGGGAACGGTATGCAAATTATGGGCGATGCGGCGACCATCGGTATTCGCGGCACCGCCTTTTGGATCGGCGATATGCCGGATGGGTCACTTGGCGTGCTCCACTGGCAAGGTGACGGCTTGGATGTGAGAAATGCCAAAAGCACCGTGCGCATCGACGGAAATGGCGAAGGTTCAGAAATCAAAGATGGTGATACCGCACCGGGCGCGCCGAAATTCTGGCGCCGCTGGAAGCGCGAATTCGCGCGCTGGACCGTCGCGTTCGACCCCGGCGAGCCGCCGGAAATTTTTGTCTGACGCGATAAAATAACATCCTTCTGAGACGGGCATCCCAATTTATTCGCATCGACCCGTAAAGTATCGAAGCGTAGCTGGACATTGTGCATACGCAACTCGCGGAACATTCGGCGGTAATTGCTCTCAAGCTTGGAGCGAGCAATACGGCTGAGATATGTCACTACCTGGCGGCATTTGTTCCGTTCAAGAACCTCGTGTCGACTGTAGCCGCTGAATTTCTTCAATTAATCCACAATATCTTTCATCTCGGCGCTGCCAAATCCTTGGAAGGTCAGTTGATATTCGCTAAATTCAGGATTTTTCGACTGCCGCCAGTTTCGGGGACCGAACCGGTCGCGCGGAAGATGGCGCAATAAATCATCGGAGAGTTTTTCCACATCTGTCTCGAACGCCGGTGTTAAAGCTGCTGCCACGCAGGCACGGTCGCAATCGACGGGTGTGACACTTCCGGTGCGGGGAAGAATGCTTGTCTCATAAGTAACGCGGCCCGACGGTAAGGAATAGATTCGAGCATATCATTCAATCCTGACGGCTTCACCGTTTCCCCGGTGATCCTTAATCTCGTATGCCTTTATGGCGATCATTGCATCTGCTCGCGTGCGCAGGCGACGGGCCTCGCGCAGCCAATCTGTCGCCGAGTTCAGGTACCGATTGCCGAGGCGTTGGCGTTTCTTTAACCAATCGTCATACGTCACCGAATGCCCAAGTTCGGCGAGTGCAGTGCCGACGAGTTCTAGCGCCCGGCGGACAACGGGGCCGTCGTTGGGGAGCGCCTGATTGTCGACGTCAATCAGGACGACCAGTAATTTCATATCTTGCGCGGATAGGGGGGGAACTACGGCGATGCTGAAGAAAGCCAGGAGGACCGGCCAAATTAGACGTCAGATACGATGTCGTTTTCCCTTTAAGATGAGGCGCGTCGACATTGCTGCTTTTCCCTTCGCTCGGTATATCTCCTTGAGCATATGAAAGACTGAGAAGGGAAAACACGCATGTCAGCCGATCAAGGTCTGCGCAGCGGCGGGCAAGTGCTTGTCGACCAGCTTCGAATTCATGGAGTAGACACTATTTTTTGCGTCCCGGGTGAGAGTTATCTCACCGTGATTGACTCGCTCCATGACGCTCAAAACGAAATCAAGACTGTCGCCTGTCGTCAGGAAGGCGGTGCAACCAATATGGCGGAAGCCTATGGCAAGCTCACCGGTCGACCCGGTGTCGCTATGGTCACGCGGGGACCCGGCGCGTGCAACGGCTCCATCGGAGCCCATACGGCGATGCAGGATTCGACGCCGATGGTGATCTTCATCGGCCAAGTCGCCCGCGACCAGGAATACCGCGAGGCCTTCCAGGAGGTCGATTATCACAAGTTCTACGGCGCAATCTGCAAGGAAGTCATTCAAATCGACCATGCGTACCGTGTTCCGGAATTGGTAAGCCAAGCATTTCATGTCGCGGCATCAGGCCGACCGGGCCCTGTCGCGGTCTCCATTCCGGAAGACATGCAGCGCGATATGGTGGATGTGGCTGACGCACGTCCGTTTCAGACCATCCGTCCCGAAGTAGGGCCAAAGGCAATGAGTGCGTTCCGGGGGCAATTGGCTTCGGCGGAGCGTCCACTGATGATCCTTGGCGGCGCCGGATGGAGCGAGCAAGCTTGTGCCGACATACAGGCATTTGCTGAAGCGCATGCGGTACCGGTCGCGGCTTCATTCCGCTGCCAGGATTTGTTCGACAATATGCATTCGAATTATGCGGGTGAGTTTGGGACGAGTGCGAGCCCTGCGCTTACCCAACGAATGCGGGATGCTGATTTACTGATTGTCGTCGGCTCACGGCTCGGAGAGATGACAAGCGGTGGTTACAGTCTGGTCAACATTCCAGTTCCAAAACAAAAACTCGTCCACGTATATTTGGATTCGTCAGAATTGGGCAGGGTGTATGAGCCGGATCTCGCCATCGTGGCGTCGATGGAGAGTTTTGCCGCTGCAGCACGAGATATGGAGGCGGTCGCCTGCGGAAAATGGGTCGAGTGGATGCGCCAAGCCAACCAGGATTACCTCGACAATTTGGCACCTTCGCTATCGATGGACGGTGTCGATATGCACGAGGTGATGAATGTCCTAAACGCCCGTCTACCTGAGGACGCCATTATTACAACAGATGCGGGGAATTTTTCCGGCTGGGCACAACGATTTTACCGATATCGGAAATTCCGCACCCAGTTGGGGCCGACCAGTGGCGCCATGGGGTATAGCATCCCGGCCGCGATTTCGGCGCGATTGACCCGTCCCGATCGGCCCGTCGTGTGTTTTGTCGGCGACGGTGGTGCCATGATGTCAGGCCAAGAGGTCGCCACGGCTGTTCAATACGGCTCTGATCCGATCATTTTGGTCCTCAACAATAATGCCTATGGTACGATCCGGATGCATCAGGAACGCGATTATCCAAATCGCACGCTAGCGACGGAATTGGTGAATCCTGATTTCGCGAAATGGGCGCAAAGCTTTGGAGCTTATGGCGCCGTTGTCGAGCGGACCGAGGAGTTTGCGCCTGCATTCGAGGCGGCGATGAATGCGGGCCGTATATCGGTGATCGAAATTCGCGTTGACCTGGAGACCATCACTACCCGCACGACCATGAGCAAACTCCGAGGCTCTGGCGTCAAATAGAGAGAGGAGAGGCGATATGCCGACGATTACCTATCTGACGACAATTCAATTCGATTTCGGTGCGGTTAAGTTACTGGGCGGAGAGACCAAAGCGGTAGGCATTTCCCGCCCGCTGGTCGTAACCGATAAAGGGGTCGCTGCGTGCGGTGTACTGGATAAGGTACTGGAGCATCTTCCCGACGCGATGCAGGTTTCGATATTTGACGGAACGCCGGAGAACCCAACGGAAGCCGCGGTATTGGAGGCTTTGGTGCAATACCGGGCGAACGATTGCGACGGTTTGATTGCTGTTGGTGGCGGCTCGCCAATGGACTTGGCGAAGGGGGTCGCGATTCTCACGGCGCATGAGCCGCCGTTGGAGCAATACGCGGCAATCTTCGGCGGGGCAGCTAAGATCACAGATAAGGTTGCCCCGGTAATTGCCGTCCCGACTACGGCGGGCACCGGCAGTGAGGTTGGACGCGGAGCTATCTTGACGTTGAATGACGGACGGAAACTCGGTTTTGCCAGCCCCAACAATATTCCAAGGCGGGCAATCTGCGATCCCGAATTGACGCTTGGATTGCCGAAGCGCCTGACGGCGGCGACGGGAATGGATGCGGTTGCGCATTGTGTCGAGACGTTTATCTCGCCGGTCGTCAATCCACCGGCGGAGGGCATTGCTATCGAAGGGCTGCGCCGCGCCATGGGATTTATAGAGCGCGCGGTGGGGGACGGCGGCGACCGAGAAGCTCGCTGGGAGATGATGATGGCGGCGATGATGGGCGCAATGGCGTTTCAAAAAGGCTTGGGCGCCGTCCACGCCATATCGCATCCGCTCGGTGGATTGCAGGAACCGCGCCTTCATCACGGAACTTTGAATGCGGTCGTGATGCCCGCAGTTCTGCGCTAGAACGCTTCGCACGTCGGGGACAAATACGACCGGCTTCGTGTGGCCATGGGATTGGAAGTGGGGACAGACCTTCCGTCCTTTATCGAAGAGTTCAATGCGAAGCTGGAACTGCCCGCGAACCTTCGGGAAATGGGCGTCCCGGATGCCATCGTCCCCGATATGGCAGCGGCGGCGGAGATTGACCACTGCAACGCAACCAATCCCCGACCCGCCGCCAAGGACGATTATCTGGCGCTCATTCACGAGGCTATGGGCTGATCCACAACGCGGGAAATTGAAGGATGCCTGTGGGGTTTCTCATCGGAGCGATCTGTGTTGGCCAAATCTTGGCCCAGGTCGGTGCGTTCTCCGTGCCCGCGCTATTGCCGTCACTGATGTCGGAATGGTCGCTCAGCAATAAGGAAGCCGGATGGGTCACTGGATTTTCTATGCTGGATACGCGGTCTCGGTGCCGGTCTTGGTGTCGTTGACGGACCATGTGGATCCGAAGCGAATCTACCTTCTAGGTGTCGCCACGATCACGATTTCTACTGCTGGGTTCGCGTATTTTGCAGACGATTTTTACTCCGCATGTGCGTTTCGCGCCCTGTGGGGGGTGGGATGGGCTGGAACTTATATGCCGGGGCTGAAAGCCTTAAGCGATATCGTCGAAGGCCCGCAACAAGCCCGTTCGGTCTATGCTCACGCCGCTAGTTTTGGAGTCAGCTGTGCCGCTTCCTTCCTTATCGCTGAGACAATCGGCGCTTGGTATGGTTGGCGCTTGGGAATTGGTGTCGGCGCAATTGGCGCGGCTCTATCGTTCGTGATCGTGTTCGCGGTTCTGCCAGGGCGAGAGCCGGAGCGGAAAGAGGGCCCTCAGGGAGCATTGTTGGATTTCCGACCTGTGCTGCGGAATACCTCCGCCTTGGCCTACTCCATTGGATACATGGTCCATACCTGGGAGATGTCGGCGCTGCGCAGTTGGGTCGTCACGTTCCTGACTTTCACGGCCTTCTACACCGGATCGGGTGGCGAAATTTTCACACCGGCGATTATCACCATGTGCCTCGGTCTGGTCGGAACCGCGACAAGCGTCGCCGGCAATGAGGTTGCGCGGAAACTCGGGCGCGGGCGATATATCACTTGCGTGATGACCGTTTCGATCGGATTGGCCTTTGGGATCGGTTTTTCAAGCGGCGGGTCGTATGGATTAGCGGCGGCTTTGTGCCTGGTGTATGCCGGATTGATTTGGGCCGATTCCTCATCTTTGACGGCCGGAACCGTTGGAAGCGCGGAGCCCGATCGCCGCGGCGCAACAATGGCGGTGCATTCGATGCTCGGCTATTTCGGCGGCTTTCTTGGGCCCCTTGCATTGGGAGCGACACTCGACCTCGCAGGGGGGAATAATCCGCAAGCCTGGGGGGTGGCGTTCATGCATCTAGGTGTTGTCGTTTTGGTCGGCTTGATCATCTTTCGGGCCCTACGGCCAAGAGACCTTGCCGGAGATAGGACTGCGCGCTAGTTCAAAGACATAGCGATATCATATTAGATTAGATCCATCTGCTTTAAACTTCATTGATGCGTTGGGTCTGAGACGGTATCGTTACA
>CAXAGK010000224.1:0-6552 GCA_963968305.1 uncultured Rickettsiales bacterium
GATCCGGGGTTATCAGATCGACCGGAACAGCAATAAATGCCTCACGTGTCACAGCCGTAAACAGGCGACTGAAGCCGGCGCGCCAATGGTCAGCGTAACACATTACATGGATAGAGGCGGCCAAGTGTGGGACTTCGTCACAGCCCGGCTGTTCTTCTGTAATCATTGTCACGTGCCGCAGATGGACGTCAAACCACTCGTCCGAAATACCTTCGAAGATACGGACAGCGTGATCGATAGGCTCGCAAAAACGGGTGGGAAATAGACATGTCGCTCATCGCACGCGGCGTAAAATTTCTGAAAACACTCAGACGGCCAAGCAAGCATTACAGCCTGGGATTTCTCACCATCGGCGGCTTTGTTGCCGGCATTACATTTGGGGTGGCTTCAATACCGCATTGGAAGTCACAAATACGGAGGCGTTTTGCATCGGTTGTCACGAGATGCGAAATAACGTTTACCAAGAACTCAAATCAACAATCCACTACACGAGCCACTCAGGCGTACGAGCGACCTGTCCGGATTGCCATGTGCCCCACAAATGGACCGATAAGATCGCCCGTAAGATACGAGCTTCAAAAGAAGTTTGGGGCACATTATTCGGCACCATCAACACACCGGAAAAATTTCTCGATCACTGCCTCAGACTCGCCCAACATGAATGGGCTCGCCTGAAATCAAACGATTCGCTTGAACGCCGGAACTGCCATGACTTTACCTATATGGACATCACCGCGCAGAGCAAGCGCGCGTCCACGCAACACCAGAAATATCTCTCGTCCGGCGAGAAAACCTGCATCGATTGTCACAAAGGCATCCCTCACTCACTACCCGACATGGCCGGAGTAAAGGGCTGGAAGTAGGCCTATACCCATAGATCAAGGCCGCGACGGCAATTATGCGGCTTTAGCTTCGGCTTTATCCAATAATGTAAGCCGCCACATTTCGCGTGAATAGCGGTCGTACTCGTATCCGGTTGCAGCGTGCATCGTACAACGATTGTCCCATGCCACGATATCACCCGGCTGCCAGCTCCATTTCACGGTAAATTTCGGGCCAGTAATGTACGGTAAAAGATCGCGGATAATGAGGACACTCTCGTCCTCGATACCTTCCAGTTCCCATTTGTCCAATGCCGCATTGTCCACAGGGTCGCCAACGGGGACCACGGCACATGTCGAGCTGTTCAGTCCATAGAGGGCCGGTATCCCACTCACTGGATGTTCGAGGACGATCGGCACCCGGTTCGCAGGATTGGCAGTGCGTTGTTCCTCGGTTAGCACTGGATACCCCGGAGAATAGAGGCTGATCTTTTTGTCATGATGGGCCAGTGAGCACACAGCTTCCAATGGCTTCAGCTTAGCTTTTGTTTGCGCATCGAGACCCGCATAGGCGCGCCGTGTATCCGCGAACAGCGTCTCCGACCCTTCCGGGGGTGCCTGGCGGCAATGAAAAACGGAGCCAATTGGCGGATACTCTCGAAAGGTCGAATCCGTATGCCAGACCGGGCGGCGAGTCTCCGGATTATACTGAATATCGGCGTCAGATTTTAGAGGCGGTACTTTAGCGAGCGACGCTTTGGGATTACCGGTCTCGTCCTTGATATTGCCGATGCGGAGAATGGGGAAGCCCGGGACCATGTTACTTTCTCGCGCCGCAAGGGTCACATCCTCTACTTCACCGAAGAGGCCCGACCACGTCATCAACTGTTCCGGCGACGTCTCTGCAAGATCCGCCCCGCGCACCGCGATCAGGCCGCCGTGTTGCGTCCAGAGCTCGTAAGCCTCGCGTTGGAATCCCGCATCTTCGAGATCGTGACGGGTTACGTTTTCGATCATGAGGCCGAAGCCGTCATTCAACGCTGAGGTATTATGCTGCATATGTTCCACTTCGTTTCTCAGAGACTACCGTCTGCTTTAAAATACTCAATCATAGTATACATTGGATGGGTCGTTGGTGCTTTAAACTAAACTAAAGCCCGATAAACCGCGTCGGACGCATCCAGGAAATGGTCGTCCTGACCCGCATGACCGACAACTTGCAATCCGATGGGCAGTTCCTGAGGCCCGGTATAGAGCGGCAAGTTGATCGCCGGGCCATACAGACCGGTCCATATCCGGTTAAAGGGTGGCTCCCCTATCGTCGTCAGGTCGGCCGGCGCTTCAGCGGGCGCGCTTGGCGTGATCAGCACGTCCCAGCCTTCGAGCGATGCCGCATAGCGATGGCGATAATCGCCAAGTTTTGCCAACCCTGCCTGATATTCCATCGGTGTGACCTTCAGCCCGTTCGGGACGCGGTTGTTGCGCATGTTATCGCTCAACAAGTCCGGATAGTTAACCCATTCGTAGGCCAGCGTCCGCGAAATCTCATAACCCGATATGGCATCAAAACCTTCGATCGCTTCGTCAAAATTTTCGGGCAAATCGAAATCAGCGACCGTTGCGCCGCTCGCTTCCAAATCCTTTGCAGCACGCAATAAGCATTCTTGTGTAGCTTTGTCCGCCAGATGCCAGTTCGGGGTGCGACATACGCCGATGCGGAGATCGCTGATCAAGGGCGTTTGGATCGGGCGGTACGGCATATGGGTCAGAACGGCTCGCATGAGAGCCTGATCCTCCATGGTTCGGCTCATCATACCGAGTGTGT
Source organism: uncultured Rickettsiales bacterium (assembly GCA_963968305.1). Lineage (GTDB taxonomy): Bacteria > Pseudomonadota > Alphaproteobacteria > UBA8366 > UBA8366 > UBA6544. Next base: position 2,647 of record CAXAGK010000224.1, read on the forward strand.
CGACACTTCTCGTATTGTCGTGCACACCGAGCGGGTTGTAATCACCGTAGGTAGGCTTGTAGCCAATACAGCCGCAAAAAGCGCCCGGCCGCACGATGGAACCGCCGGTCTGCGTCCCGAAGGCGACCGGTACCATGAAATCCGTCACAGCGGCGGCCGACCCACTCGACGAGCCTGCGGGTGAATGCGCCGGATTGTGAGGATTCTTGGTCTTGCCGGGCCGCTGTGCCGCGAACTCTGACGTCACGGTCTTACCCATCACAAGACCGCCCGCACCCCGAACGAGGGCCACACAAGGCGCGTCACTGCAGGGCTCATTATCCTTATGAATTGGTGAGCCGTGCGTCGTCGGCATGTCTCGCGTATCGATGATGTCCTTAACGCCGACCGGTACTCCGTGGATCAAGCCATCGGAGGGACTGTTATCCAGAACCTTGGCGGCGGCCAGAGCGGCATCCGGATCAAGATACTCCCAAGCGTCCACATACGGTTCCCGTTCCTCAATCCGCTCGAGTAGACTACGTGTCACGGCCTCGCATGTCGTATCGCCAGCCTCGATGGCCTTTGCAATTTCGAGAGCCGAAAGTTTGATCAAATCCATCGATGAGCTTCCTTCGATAAGAAGTCGTGACTTCGCATTTCCTATTCCCAGTTAGCAAAAATAGGTCACCGCATCGCTAAAACCATTTAGCCTTGGTCCTACAAATCGGCAGGCAGTGAGAGACAGCCCTGATGAGCACACACTCTAATGCGGTGTCGGAAACGCTCCGCTTACAGCCAGGTCCCGGTGATACGCGTATTCCGACAGAAACACGGCGATAATAGCCGGGACGCTGAGCCACACGTTCATTATAATGAACGGGATGGCGATGGCGATTAAGCCGAACATAATTCTCAGAAACGACGCTCTCAGATAAATTTCGCGACTATCGTATTCCCATCCGAACGCCATGAGCTTCTCTGTGCCCCACGCATAGCACTCCGGTGCTGGACAGGCTGGTGCCCTCAATCCCGAAATGTACTCGTGGATCATAATCGCCAGATACAGCACGAGCATGCACTGCAAAGCGATTTCCAGCTTAGTCGGCTTCCTTAGAGACACGTCGACGATTCCGCCTGACTTTACTCGGCTAGAATTTCCAGCTTCACGCCCTGCACCGCCGTCACGTATTCTGCCGGGCCGTAGCTGACTTCCTTGCAACGTGTGGCGCTTTGGATTGAACCCACCAGGTCACGGACCATTTGCTTGGTGCCGTCGTCCGCCCCGTCGAGATCGAGGCGAATGCCCTCCAAAACCTTGGTCTGTGAAATCTTATGTTGGGAGCGCAGCTCGCGGGTTGCGTTCAGCAGTTCGAGAATGATCACCATGCCGCCCGGCGTCGCCGTCGCTTCCAGCTCGCTCTCCTCGCCCGGCCATTCGGTGATATGGATCGATGAAATCTCCTCATAGGGCTTGTAAAGACGTTGGAAGACAGCCTCGGTAACAAACGGCAGATACGGCGCAAAGAGCGCCAGCAACGTCCGCAGCGACTCCCAGAGGGTCGCCTGGGCCGATGCGCGCAGTTCCTCGGAGTAGCGCTCCGGATTCCAGAACCGATCCTTCACGATTTCGACGTAGTTGTCGCAGAAGACACCCCAGAAGAAGCGCTCCAACCCTTCGCGGCCATAAGCATAGTCGTAGCGCTCGAACCCGTCGGTGACGGTCTTGATGGTCTTGGCGAGTTCGATCTGAACCCAACGATCCTCCACTGAACGGTCGGCGAGCGCCGGGCGTGGTGCGTTCGGGTCAAACCCTTCCAATAAGATATTGCAGAGCCGGGCCACGTTCCACATCTTGATGACCACTTTGCGGCCGGTGCGCACGTCCTTCTCGTTGAAACGCAAATCGTTCCCCAGGTGGCTGCCCGCCGCCCAAAAGCGCAGCGCATCGGCAGAATATTTCTTCATGATCGAATGTGGGTCGTAGCGATTGAAACCTTCCACATCGGTGAATTTCTCGAGATCCCGTTTTGAAATTTTCTTGCCTTGCTCGTTCAGACCCCAACCCGAAATCATACAGTCCTTCCACGGCAAACTGTCGTGGTGAAAGTGCGATTTCACGACGGTATAAAACAACCAAGTCCGAATGATTTCAAAAGCCTGAACGCGTAAGCTCATCGGATAAATCGACATATCGCCCTTGCGGCCTTCGGTCCCCACCCAGTTGGCGTTGACCAGCGGTGACAGGGAAGACGTCATCCAGGTCTCCATGACGTCGCTCTCACCCTCGAACTCTTTGCCGCCGCATTTGGCGCAGCTCTCCGCCGGGCACGGCTGCTCGGCCGGATCGACTGGCAGGGTCGCTTCGTCGGCCACTACGACCTCGCCACAGCCCTTGCAGTACCAGATCGGGAACGGCACACCGTAGAAACGCTGTCGGGAAATATTCCAATCGTATTTCAGTCCGTTCACCCAATCGTCGAGACGGACTTTCATGTGCTCTGGAAACCAATTGAGTTGTTTGCTGCGCTTCAGGAATTCGTCCTTATAATTGAGCACCCGGATGAACCATTGCGGCGCCATCACGAATTCGATCGGCTGGCTCGAGCGCTCCGAGACGGAGACGTTCTGCTTCACCTGTTTGGACTCGAGGATCAGCTCCTGCTCCTTCAGCGCCTTGACGATCTCCTTGCGGGCTTGCTCCACTTTCATGCCCGCAAAATCACCCGCGAGCTCCGTCATCGTGCCGTCCGGATTGACGCAGATGCGGGTATCGAGCTTGTCGTCTTTCCATTTCTTGACGTCTTCGCCGTCGCCGAAGGTACAGACCATCATCAAACCGGTGCCGAACTCCATGTCGACCTCGTCCGAGGTGCGGATCGTCACCGTGTGCCCAAAGAGCGGGATCGCCGCTTCCTTGCCTTTGAGGTGTTTGTAACGCACATCGTTCGGGTTGAAATAGAGCCCAACGCAGGCCGGGATCAGCTCGGGCCGCGTGGTGGAAATAACCAGCGGCTGTCCGGTATCGACCGACTTGAAGGCGATATCGTGTAGTTGCCCGTTCCGCGTCAGCGTATCCACATCCGCTTGCGCTAGGGACGTCTCGAAATGCGTATCCCAGATGACTGGGGAATCGTCCCGATATAGCAACCCCTTCTCATAAAGATCGATGAAGGATTTCTGCGAAGTGCGTTGGCAATGCGGGTCGATAGTCGAGTATTTCAGCGACCAATCGACAGATAGGCCGAGATTACGCCACATCTCTTGGTAGGTCTTGGCGCCCTTCGCGGTCTCTTCCATGCAGAGCTCGCGGAATTTCTCGCGCGTGATGTTGTTTTTATTGACGTTGTAGGTCTGCTCGACAAACCGCTCTGTTGGCAGGCCGTTATCGTCGAAACCCATCGGGTAGAAGACGTTAAACCCTTGCATGCGCTTATAGCGAACGACGAATTCCGCCTGGGCATAAGACATGGCGTGGCCGACGTGAAGGTGCGCCGCCGAGACATAAGGAGGCGGCGTGTCGATCGAGAACAGCTCCTTGCTGTCGTCGGGGGCGTAATCGTATAGCTTCTCGCCCTCCCAGACCTCCCAGCAATCACCCTCGATTGCTTCGTGGTCGAAATCTTTCTCGATCAAATCCTGTACGATTTTCGTCATATCTCGCCCACAAATATTAGCAGGTCGCGCCATGAGTGGCGCGAAGCGTGTTTTTTACGAAGCTATTGGCGGTGAATCAAGGGGACGGGCTGATATATAAATTAACAAAGCCTAGAGGATGGAGTCTCCGAGAAGAACCTCCGACCTGCAAGCGATTTCGCTAGACCCTCTGCGGCACGCCGCAGAGGTATCGTGTGTTGATTTCCGCCTCGTTTCCGTACCGATCGATCATGAAGAGCGCGCGTCCCTTCCCCTTCTCACCATAGGGGC